>JANNPR010000917.1:0-3756 GCA_031400345.1 Planctomycetota bacterium
CCGCGAGCCCGACATGATCGGCCAGATGAGCCTGCCGGAGTAGCGGCTCAGTTCCCATCAGGTAACGGAGCAGATTGAGATTGTGGCAGTAGGTGTTGAGGTATTGCTCGTAGCCTGAGTGCTGTTCACGCGGCAGCCACGCCGGCGCCATGGGCCACTCCGCTAGACCGCTCGGTCGCGGCTCGTCGGAGCGGATGTAATCGCTCTCGCCGCAGTAGGCGTCGCCGGCGAAGCAATGGGCACGGACGTACGTGACAGCGCCGAGTTCGCCACTCGCGCGCAGTTGATCCAAGGCCCGCTTGGCTGCTTGCACGCCCGCATCGTGGCGCTTCATGTAGCCTATCACGAACTGCACGCCGTAGCGCTGCGCGGCGTCGACCAACTTCGCTGCAAGTTCCGCCGTTCCGGCCATGGGCTTTTCGGAAAGCACATGTTTGCCGGCCATCAAGCAATCGAGGACGATTGGCCCCATCGCCGGACGAGCGGTCACGACGACAACCGCTTCGACGTCGGCGTTGCGCAATAGGTCGTGATGCGTGGCGAACGTTTCCGGAATCGAGAACTTCGCCGCGACTCGCTCACGCAGATCGGACCGCAACTCCGTCAGCGCGACCAGCCGGCAACCATCGAGCCCGGCGTAGATCGGGATATGTGCGACCTGACCGAAAAAACCCGCACCCACGACGCCCAGTTTTAGTCTGCGATCGGTCATACTTCAATACACTTGTACCCGTGGCAGGGGCACGACAAACCGTCCGCCGGAGGCTTGGAAGTCACGATGATTATCCATGATATTTCCGGCGTAGGCCCAGGCGAGGATGACCACACAACCAATTCTCTGTTCCGCAAGTGCCTGTGGCGATTGAATCGGCAAGTGATGTCCCGGGCTGACCAAACCCCACTTGGACGGATTGTCGTCGACGAGGAATTCCAGGAACTCGGGCAACTCGAAGTGATGCAGCAGCGTCGTGACGGTCGCCGACGCGCCGAAGCCGGCGATCTGAACGCCACGCGAGCGAAAGCCTCGCAGCGTATCGCGGACTTCTTCCTTGATCGTGTTGATCCGCGCCGCGAAGCGTTGAAAGGTTTCCAGCCGACCTAGTCCTTGAGCTTCCTCGGCCGCCAGCAATTCCGGCACGGAGGCATCTACCTCGCGCGGCCCGCCAGCCGACTGAGCGATGCAGCGGATCGAGCCGCCTTTCGTCGGCAGCCGCTCGACGGCGATCAACTGCATCCCGTGTCGAGCCAGAAATCGCGCCAGCGGGTGGACCGAATGGTAACAGAGATGTTCGTGATAAACCGTGTCGAACAACAAACGCTCGAGGATGTCGAAAAGGTACGAAACCTCGAATACGAAAAGGCCATTGGGAGCCAGCAATGCCCGCACGCCTTCGGCGACGTCCCCCAGCGAGTCTGCGTGGGCGAAGACGTTGTTGGCAGCGACGATCGCGGCACGACCGTGCTCCTGCACAACTCCGGCCGCTAATTCCAAGGTGAAGAATTCGGCAAGCGTTTCGATGCCCGCCGCGGTCGCTTCACGGGCGATGTGCCGCGCCGGATCGACGCCGATCACCCTCATCCCGCGCTGCTGAAAGAATCGGAGCAGAGTCCCGTCATTGCTGCCAATCTCGACAGCCAGCGATTGGGAAGACGGGGCCGCCAAAGTGTAAATCTTTTCGGCATAGCGTCGAAAGTGCTCCATCAGCCCCAGCGAGTTGGCGGTGCGATAGGTGTAGTCGCGAAACAGAATATCAGCGCGGACCACGTCGAGCAGTTGCAGGTGGCCGCAAGCGGTGCATAGGTAAAGATCCAGCGGATAGCGGTTGCTGGTCTCCGCCGCCCGACTGGCCGGCAAGTAGGCATCGGCGATGGCGGACGCCGCCAGTGGCATGGCAAGCTGCAACTCGCGGCTATCGCACAGCCGGCAACTGTCGCGATGATAAACGAGGTCGGTCATCGGCGGTTGGCTTTCGGTTCATGGAAGTCGAACGTGACGCTCCCCCGACATGAGTCCGGTGGCATCCAGGAAGAACAACTTTGATGTGGACACCTTGCGCCTTGCACTATCGCTACCCAACTGCCGACTGCCCACTGCCTACTGCCCACTGCCTACTGACCACTATTTTTCTAACAGCTTGGCCATGAGAAATTCGTTGGCACTGGCGTACTTGTCAGACTTGGAGACGTCAGGGATTGCCAGATGGCATTCGTGACCAGCCTGATCCGATTTCTCCTTAAGTTTCACACCATAGACCGGGTGGTGAATTCCATGTCCGGCATTCTCGGAAGGAAGTTTCATATTGCCGTCATAGGCCATAAAGAGAGGCGGGTCCTTACCATCTACGTGGTTGTAGGGTGAAAACTCGACATAGAGTTTCCGGTGCTGTTCGTAGTTCTTCAAGGCGCCGTCGATGGTGAGTTCGCCGACAGCCATGTTAATCATGTTGTGCTTGAGCACATTCGGACCCAACCATCCTTCGATTACTTTAGGGTCAATCGAGGTTTGGCCAGCATTGACCGCGGCGGCGGCAACCCGAGTTGATTCTCGCAATACTGGATCGTCGGACGAGGGATTCGCCAAATCGTCGTGCAGCAAAATCCACATCGACGTGCAAGCTCCAGCACTACCGCCAGTCAGAGCAATTCGACTGCTATTGATATTCCATTCTTTGGCTTTTGAACGGATGAATTGGAGACCCCGCGCCGCATCATGAACTGGAGCTGGCAGAGGGGCCTGGCCCGTCAGTCGATAATTGATTGCGGCATAGGAAATTCCCTTTTCGAGAAAGGGATGGATGTTCACCACCTTTTGCTTTTTATCACCGCCGATCCAGCCGCCGCCATGAATATAGATGAGTAACGGACGCGGCCCGTCTCCTTCCGCCCGCCAAAAGTCCAGCACGTTCTTTTCATGTGGACCATAGGAAACGTCGCCGTGAGTAGGAGCCAGTGGTAGCGTTTCTGCCGCTCCCAACACGACGTTGGCAGTGCTGAAAAGGCTGATGGCAACAATCATAGAACGGAGCATTCAATATTCTCCCAATTGGATCCACTGAAGCGGTAACCCGACAACGTGGCAGGTCAGTTCCGACGTGGGTCGGTCACAATTTAGGGCCGTGCCGGGTGAGCCGCACTTTGCCCGGCCGGCCGTACGAGTGTACGACAACCGAAGCCGCTCCTGCAATTGGTGGCTTGAAGTTCCGCTGTTGGTTATAACCAAGACATGATGTCGAACTCGGAATTTCCAACAACTCGCATGCGACGCTTACGTCACCATCCCGCCGTACGTCAATTGGTGCGAGAAACTCGACTGGTTCCCGCAAACTTCATTTTGCCTTTGTTCGTCCGAACAGGGGCGGGGATTCGACAGCCTATAAATTCCATGCCCGGTCACTTTCAGTTGTCGATCGATCAGCTGGTCGTTGAAGCACGTGAGTCCTACGAACTTGGGCTCGGCGGAGTTATTCTTTTCGGGATCCCGTCTGAAAAAGACTCGTTCGGTAGCGATTCTTACCATCAGGACGGAATCGTTCAAAATGCTGTGCGGGCGATCAAAGAAGTAGTCCCAAAACTGCTGGTAATTACGGATGTGTGCTTTTGCGAGTATACAGACCACGGCCATTGTGGAGTGACTAGTGATCGAACCGGACGAAAAGATGTCGATAACGATGCGACCTTGTTGCTGTTAGGCAAGCAGGCGCTGAGTCATGCCCAGGCAGGTGCGGACATGGTCGCTCCCAGTGGCATGATGGACGG
>JANNPR010000339.1:0-2550 GCA_031400345.1 Planctomycetota bacterium
CATGCTAGGTGTCAGAGGTCAGAGGTCAGAGGTCAGAGGTCAGAGGTCAGAGGTCAGAAGGGCGCATAGGTTTGGCTCCCAGCCAAACGCCATCCGGCTTGCCTGGGTGGTGCAACGGCTTTTGCACTACGTGGACTGTCCCAAATTGGTCTTGATGCCGCAAGGTGTTTTTCGCCATGCTCTTAACTTCGTTTCTTTATGGCAGGAGGTCTTTGACTCTTGCTCGGAGGCCCTGACAATGGTGCGGTGATTTGACGATTATAGGATACGAGATTGAGATCGCTCACCCGTTTCACTTATTACTGTTTACTGTCTAATGCCCGACCCACCACTCCCACTCACCAAATACTATGGCAACCGACAAAAAGTTACTGCAAACTGCCTCAGAAAAATCGGCTGGGGCCGATACATCGGACCCACCTCCGACCGAGTTGGAAGCTGACTTTGCGCCCCTCAAGCACACACTTGACGAGCGCAAGTCAACCAGGGATGACCCTTATTTGAGTGACTCCCAACTTGCACAAGAAGTCTTCGACCGCGCTGCTGGTGAAGCAAGTGCCGGCAATGAACAGGAAGCGGTCAGTCAATTTTTGCAGGCGGCCAAGCTCGCCGAAGGTGCACGAGAGTGGTATTTGGCTGGCTTGGCGCTCGAAAGAGTCGGTGACTTCCTGAAGTATCCCAAGCCGCCTTACGATCTCGAACGCGCATTTCGCATGTATCGAAGGGCCGCGGCCAACTACGAAGCCTGCGGGCATTTTGCGGATGCGCGCAAAGTCTCGTTACGCTTGATGTCGATCAAGATGCGTCGCGCTTCTGAACTTTCTCTTCCTTGGCAAGTGCGCTTGGAACTAGTGCTATATTGGGCAACTGCGGGTTTTGGCTACCGACCGCTCAGAATTATGGGCGTGGCCGGCGTTGCGGTGTTTGCTTACGCGATTTTGTATTGGATGAGTGGTGGAGTCACGGCCATTGATGGTACTCCTTCCACGTCGTTTTGGGACGCGGTTTATTTCAGCGGGATTACATTCGCAACGGTAGGCTACGGCGACTTTGTACCCGCACCTCACATGAGGCTCATGGCATTGACAGAAGGTGCACTAGGTCTTTTTACAATGAGCTTTTTCGTCGTTGTGCTCGCCAATCGGCTTCGAAACTGATCGGAGGTGGTGCCGCACTTCCTTCGGATGCTAGAACCAGAATCGGATACCGGCGACCCAGCCGTCAAACTCCGATGGCCCGACATCGTAGAATGAAATTATCTCGCTACCCAAGATCACCTAAAGTGCGCGTCGGCCCTGGCCTTTCCACCCACTGTCGGGATTCGTTTGCGATTCCAGCAGACTGGCGAGTACGGCAGGCGTAGAGCAACCAGAAAAGCAAGCTTGTAGTTAAGGCTGCGACTAACAGAATGGGCCAGCTGATGTGCAATACGCGTTCGCTATCCACCTGAGTCACCCCGGGAATTGGCAACACGTCGCCCAGTCGCAGCACCGCAAATGCGAGAGCATTGTTTAGGATATGCAGAACTATGGGCGCCTGCAGCGATTGAGTCGTCAAAAAGACATATTGCAAGGCCAATCCCAAAACAAACGCGCCGCTTGCCTGCACCGGATCGATGTGCAGGAAAGCGAACAAAAGTGACGTCAAAAATGTACCGAAGATAATTCCGTGGTGGGCTACGAGCCCACGACTGAGAAAGCCTCTAAAAAAAATCTCTTCACCGAGTCCCGGCAAGACGCACATCACGATGAGCACGACTGGCCATTGCAGCTCAGCGAAACTGAGGATCGCTTCTTCACTCAAGGGACGAAAGTATTCGCTCGCCCAATTGCTGACCTCCATTGCCAAGATCTGTAGCGGCGGCACCAGTGCGACGGTGATGGCAAGCTGTGCCAGCGAGAATCGGGCGAACCCTAATTGGCGCCAGAAGTCGGGTCCGAGCATGAGACGAGCCACGCCGACAGCAAAAAGCAGTAGGGATAAAGTTCCCGCTGTTATCTGAATCGGGATCATCTTCATATACAGTGATTCGAGCATCGCAGAATCCAGGCCACCCCCTTTCATCGAATGTACGATTACGCCGCCAGCGAAGACGAGAAGTCCAAGGACCATCTGTAACAACATCAGGATGAACGTCCACGCCAAGGCGTAGCCAAAATGAGGTAATCCCAAGCGTTGACGAACTACCGCGAACGCCGTGAGGCCCTGGGATTGATAGACGGGTAGGTCTGCGCTAACCACAGGATCGCAGTCCGAAACGCTTGCCGCGGAACGGTTCACGTCAGGTAAAGAATCCGAATCGATTCGATCGCCGTCCATTGGATCCTCGGCGAGGCACAAACGAGGTTAAATTCGAGCACTGAAGCTCATTGTCCTCGGCCTACCTACGTCCAGCAACCGACCTGCCCAGCAATCACGACTTGAAAAAGTTTTCTGTTCGGTTCGTAGCGATCCGTTCGGATGTTTGGGCTGACAACGTCACTTTTTGCCGAGTCGCCGTTGCTCGACGAAGAAGCGAGTGAGTATCGCACCGCATTCGTCGGCAAGGAC
>JANNPR010000930.1:0-2990 GCA_031400345.1 Planctomycetota bacterium
CGGCACGTTCGCAGAGCGACGCAAATGTCGGTTGATCGAATGTGAACAAGACCCTCGCATTTTGACTGCCGGGATTGCCACCGTGCAACCGTGGCTAGATGTCCCGGAACTCGGATCGGCAGTAATCGTCACGACCGATAACGACCCCAAACTGGCGATGGACTGGTGCCGACGGCTGGCCGTCGAACTTTGGGATTCCAGGACAGATTATCTGCCGGAACTCGTATCCATAGAGGATGCTGTTCGCGGCGCGTTCTCGCTAAGCGAAGGATTAACAGTACTCAGTGATGCGGCAGACGCGACGACTTCGGGGGCTCCGGGCGACAGTGTTTGGATTTTGAAGGAATTGCTGCGATACGAATGGACTCGTTCCGTTCTGGTTACGCTGGTGTCGCCCGAAATCGTTTCGCAGGCGGAACAAATCGGTGAAGGCGCGAATCTGGAGACTCGTTTGGGTGGAGTCCGTGACAGCCGATTCGGCACTCGAATTTCTGTTCGAGCTATCGTGGAGCGACTATTTCGAGCCCAATTCGTACTCTCTGGACACATCGGAACTCAATTGCCGATCGACATGGGGCCAAGTGCCTCACTGCGTATGGGCAACATTCACGTAATCGTGACAACACGATCAGGGCCTCATTTCGCACCAGAGCTGTTCCGCTGCGCCGGTCTCGATCCTTTTGCCGCCGCGGTGCTCGTCGCTAAAAGCCCGTGTGGGTTTCGCGCGGCGTACGAAGCAAGTGCGAAACAGATTCTAAGCGTCCGCGCTCCCGGATGTGCACCGTCCAATTTCTGGGATTATTCGTATCAGCATCTTCCTACTCCCACTTGGCCGTGGCATCCGGTTCCGGATTGGCATCCCGAACCGACAATCAAGGAGCCCACATCCACTTAGTCTAGAAAAGTCGGTTGTAACCGTTCAACGCTGCGACACGGTATGCTTCGGCCATGGTGGGGTAGTTAAACGTAGTATTAATGAAATACATCAACGTATTCGCTTCGCCTGTTTGGCACATAATGGCTTGGCCGATATGAATAATCTCCGATGCATTCGCGCCGAAACAATGAATGCCAAGAAGCTGCAACGATTCGCGATGGAATAACAGCTTTAACATACCGACCGTTTGTCCGGTTATTTGAGCTCTGGCAAGGCTTTTGAACTGGGCCTGACCTATCTCGTAAGGCACTCGATCGCGAGTCAGCTCGCGTTCCGTCTTGCCTACAGAACTAATCTCCGGGCTCGTGTAAATCCCTGTCGGGATGTCTCGCACGGCCTGCACAACCTTTCCATCGGCAAGGTGCGAGGCGGCAGCGCGTCCTTGTACATAAGCGGCGCTCGCCAAAGAGGGAATACCGATTACATCCCCCACCGCATAGATATGGGGCACGAGCGTTTGAAAGTTCTCATTTACCGGTATGTAACCTCGATTGTCAGCCGTCAATTGTACGGCCGACAAGTTCAACGTATCTGAGTTCCCAGTACGCCCGTTGGCCCACAGCAGAATGTCGGTTCGCAATTGTTTTCCCGACTTCAAATGCAAAACGACACAATCGTCACGACCCTCCACGCGTTCGTAAGTTTCTTGGTGGCGGATGAGCACTCCCCGATCGCGAAGATGATAACTCAACGCGTCAATGATTTCGTCGTCTAAAAAGTCCAGGAGCTGCTCGCGGTTATTTACCAGGTTGACCTTACAACCCAGATTGCGAAACATCGAGGCGTATTCGCAACCCACCACACCCGCTCCGTAGATTGTGATCGATTGAGGCGTTTCCTGCAGACCCAGGATCGTATCGCTATCGAAAATCCGCGGGTCGTTGAAGTCGACATCGGGAGGCCGGTAAGGCCGTGCGCCACAGGCAATTACGAAGGCCTTTGCCTGCCATTCCTGTTTGGCACCACTTTCCTCTTCGATTCGCACAGCGTGGGGACCTACAAATTGAGCATTTCCGTGAGCAATGCGGACACGATTACGATCGTAGAACGAGCGGCGCATTTCGACTTGCTGATCGAGTACCGCTCGGGCGGTGCGTCGCAGATCGGGAAACGACACATTGAGGGAAACTCCAGCCTCACGGAACAATTTGTTGGTGTTGAACTCATTCCACTGGTAAATGGCGTACCGTAACGCCTTACTCGGAATGGTTCCTAAATGAGTGCAGTTTCCACCCACGCGCGGCAGGCGCTCGACCGCCCCGACGCGGTGACCGTTTTTAGTGGCCTGCATGGCGGCGCCTTCGCCGCCAGGTCCCGTACCGATCACGACTAAGTCGAAGTTATTGGCGTCCACGTATTGGGTATTCTTATAAGCGAGGACGGGAATTGAGCGGAACTGCGCATCTCGACGGTCGCGAAAGCAATAAGCAGTAGGCCGTTCCCAGAGGAGCGATTCTAGCGTGTATAGCGGCGGAACACCTACTACCGCACAGAGCCTGTGGAAGTCCGCGGCTGGTTCCAAAGTACCAGCCGTTACACTTTTTCGTCCGTCAACCTGTTCCGTTTTCAACAGACGTTCCAACCACGCCGGCTCGCAAAGATAAAGTATGAGCTTTGCGGTGAGCCTGCCGATACAAAACACCTGTCCGGAGTGCGAGATCGTCTTCGCGTCGGATCGGGAGATTTGTGGAAGGAGCCGTTCGGTTGCCAATCCTGCTGTCGAGGTCAGGCAATGGCGGATACAGTCCCACATTTTCTGCTGTTTTCTGAGTCGGCCCCAGTGCGTCCAGGCCGTTTTGTTGCCTTTGCTGGAGCGCCATTCAGCGAAGCTGCCGGTCGCTGGCGATTCGTGCTTGAATCCATCGAGGGTGACACAAAGTTAGAAGCCAGTGACTACGAACCCCAGGTATCGGGTGAACGACTGGAACTGCTGGCCGTCGTCCGGGGGCTGGAAGCGCTTGAGCAGCCCTCACGGGTGACTCTACTTACCCCGAGTCGTTACGTGAGTCGTGGAATTCGTTTCGGATTAGACGCCTGGCGAGAGAACCACTGG
>JANNPR010001044.1:0-2626 GCA_031400345.1 Planctomycetota bacterium
ACCTCTACAATACGCCACGTTGTAAGCTAGCGAACATGGGTAGCACCGCTGGGAGAATTCGTTGTGCCTGGAAAGATTGAAGGCAGCGTCGTGGCAATCGACGAAGCCGGCAATTTAATCACCGATCTTACGGCCGAGCGCCTCAGGACGGCACCGACCGATGACCGTGCGCGCGTGCGTTGCGACGAGCACGAAACGAACGGCATCTTCCCGACCAAGCATAATCAGCCGGCCGCAACGCTCGTCGCCTTCGTGAATGGTACAGGCCGCCTGGAACTGGAAATTGTCGGCGAGAATACCAGTGTAATGCTTGGCATACGCGTCGGTGAAAAAGTGGTCGTGGAATGGTAGCGAGCTTTTGGCTCTACCCGCGGCGCGACGTCCGCTTTGCAACCCCAACCGAATTTGACCATGCTGCTTATCGCCAGTGATTTCCATGCCTCCTTCGTCCACTGTAAATGATTTGTGCCGTTGGGACCGCGACATTGTTTGGCACGCGTTTACGCAGATGTCCGAATATGAGCCATTCATTATTGAACGTGCTCAAGGATGCGAACTGGTCGATATCCATGGTCGCACGTATATCGATGGCGTAAGCAGCTTGTGGTGCAATGTCCACGGACACCGCCATCCCCGTTTGGACGCAGCGATCCGCCAACAATTAGATCAGGTGGCTCACGTCACATCGCTCGGTGCATCCAACCCCACAACCATTCGACTAGCGAAAAGGTTGGTGGAACTCGCGCCAGCCGGTCTAGGTCACGTATTCTTCTCGGGAGACGGATCCGCCGCCGTAGAGGTCGCCTTGAAAATGGCTTTTCAATACTGGCGACAGTGTTCGCAACCTCAACCCTCAAAGTGTAAATATCTGGCGTTTGATGCTGCCTATCATGGCGACACGCTGGGCAGCGTGAGTGTGGGAGGTGTGGAACGATTCCATGAGATGTTCCGTCCGTTGCTGTTTGATGTCATCCGATTACCTCTGCCGGATTGCTATC
This sequence comes from Planctomycetota bacterium, assembly GCA_031400345.1. Taxonomy (GTDB): domain Bacteria; phylum Planctomycetota; class Planctomycetia; order Pirellulales; family Pirellulaceae; genus JANNPR01. Next base: position 999 of record JANNPR010001044.1, read on the forward strand.
GTCTGCCCGTCGGTGTCCGCCTCGAAGACGCCTTGAGCCATTACCTAATGTCGGTCGAACAAGTGTTGAAGGTGCACCACACACAGATAGCCGCTCTAGTCATCGAACCTCTGGTTCAATGTGCGGCAGGAATGATTGTGCATCCCACCGGGTTTCTTCGCGGCCTACGCAGGCTGACCAAAGAATACGGGGTATTATTAATCGCGGATGAAATCGCCGTGGGGTTCGGTCGCACTGGAACGTTATTCGCTTGCGAGCAAGAAGGTGTTTCGCCGGACTTTCTCTGCCTTGGAAAGGGCATCACGGGGGGCTATCTCGCGATGTCGGCAACCTTGACCACATCGGAAATCTTCCAGGCATTTATTGGAAGTTTCCAAGAATCAAAAACGTTTTATCATGGGCATACGTATGCCGGAAATCCGTTGGCTGCAGCGGCCGCGTTGGCAACGTTGGACGTTTTCGATGAAGAGCATACTCTGGCGAGTCTGCCAGCCAAAGTGCAGCGGTTAGAGCAGCACCTGTCGCGGATCGCATTACATCCGCATGTGGGGAACGTCCGACAATGTGGTCTTCTGGCCGGCATCGAACTGGTAAGCAGTCGCGAAAACAACACTCCGTACCCGTGGGCCGAAAAGCGAGGCCTGCGAGTCTGCCAGCACGCTTTGCAAGAAGGCGTGTGGCTTCGGCCGCTTGGCAACGTCGTGGTCATCATGCCGCCGTTGGCAATTTCGTTGGAGCAATTGGACCGGATCTGCACAGCCGTGGAGCGCGGAATATTGTCCGCGACAAGGCCGCACATGGAAAGCGACCAGTAGGACGGACCATTGGTCCATGACCTGGCGGACTAGAGGTCCGTCTTACCGGGAGATTATTTCCCGCCGCCTGCCTAAGGTTTCGAAACGGGATTTGCGCTGTCTGGTGATGTCAGTGCAGGAACGGCATCATCTCGCCCGAACCACATCATGTGTTGCCACGGCAACTTGTCAAACTGTTTGACGAGCTTGAATCCGTTCGGTATCAGCTCCTTCATAATTTGTTCTTTGCTCATCTTATGTTCGGGCTTGATGGGAACGTTTTCGTCTTCGGCCCGGTATTCTACCAACACAATGGCGCCATTGGGTGTTAGAGATTTTCTCATGGCAGCTAACATCTGCTCGGGATAGGAGAACTCGTGATAAACGTCGGCGATCTTGATACTGGTTACGGCCGCACCTTCAAGGCTGGAGAGCAGCACGCGACGCAGGGCATTGCCCAGTGTGGTGCCGTATCCGCCCTGAAGCGGGGCAATCCGAATGGTTGCGAAACGCTCCGTAGAGCGTTCGAGCACGATGCGCGTCTGGTCGATCCCGTCGGGGATCTCCACATGCTCGTCCTCATGCGCAAGAATGTCAGCGGTAATCATTCGTAGGTATCTCTCCAGCAGGGCGACGAGTACGGCCGGACCAGGGTTATTAGCACCCTAAACGCGCCGTTTCTTGCGCGGCCGGCAACCGTTATGGGGGATCGGGGTCACATCGGTAATGGACGTGACCTTCAGTCCTCCTTGGGACAGCGACCGGATGGCGGCCTCGCGGCCTGGTCCCGGTCCGTTGACAAAGACGTCCACGTCGCGCATCCCGTTGTCGGAC
>JANNPR010000162.1:0-2830 GCA_031400345.1 Planctomycetota bacterium
GATGTCCACCTGCTTGGTAAGCGCAATGGACTCGGCACTGAACATCGGCACTGCGACCCATACTAAGAACACGCACACCAGCGTCACGGCGCCGATCGTCCCAATGCCGCCAAACGTGATTACAATTCGCGCCGCCCAATCAGCCACCTTGACCGCTGCGCTTGTTTTCCGAATCCGCCTAGGTCGAGAAAACGGCTTTTGCTGGTCAGTCGCCATGGTGGCAGTAGATTAACGGTTGTGTTAACGGCAAGACAGCGGTCATCGAAGGCCAATCATCCTAGTTGCTCCGAGACCGCTTCATTCCAAAGAACTAGCTCGAGGGCCATTCATTGTGGATAGTGCTTGAGAATGCCACTCGCCGCTAGAAAGTCGGTTTGATGCCGATTTGTTGCAATTGCTCGCGCGCCATTTCCACCGTTACGGGAAGATAGCCGTCCTTAACCACTTCCTGCTGGCCCTGTTTGCTAAAGACATACTTAAAGAATTCGCGTTGCTTTGGTTCCAATTGTGAACCAGGCTTGTGATTGATGTAAATTAACAGCGGACGCGATAACGGATATTCGCCACTGTAGGCGTTTTCAGCAATAGGTTCTTTCAAATCTTCTCCTTCGTCACGAGCCAATGGCAAGGCGCGCACATTCGGCGTCTTGTAGCCGATACCACCGTAACCAATCGAGTATTTATCGCCAGCAACACTGGAAACGACTGCCGCCGTACCCGGCTGCTCTTTCACTTGGTCTTTAAAATCTCCGTTATAAAGAACATGCTCCTTGAAAAACCCGTAGGTACCCGACGCGGAGTTTCGACCGTAAAGGCTGATGGGTCGGCGACTCCAATCACCAGACAGTCCAAGGTCGCCCCAATTGCGAATCTCCTTTGGGAACTTTCCTTTGCGGGTCTTAGAAAAGATCGCATCGACCTGTGGAAATGTCAGCCCTTTAGTCGGATTATCCTTGTGTATAAATACCGCCAGCGTATCGATGCTCGTCGCTTCGCCCGTCGGCTTATAACCAAACTTCTTTTCGAACTCGTCGATTTCCTTCTCCTTCATGGGCCTGCTCATGGGAGCGAATTGTGCGCTGCCACTTACTAAAGCTGGCGGTCCAGAGCTCGAACCTTTTCCTTCGATTTCAAGTTTGACGCTCGGATAAAACCTTTTAAATCCTTCGGCCCATAAACTCATGAGGTTGTTCATCGTGTCGGAGCCGATACTTTTCAGACTTCCCTGTACACCCTCTTGAACCGGCTTATAGTCCGGAAACTGGGAGTCAACTTCAACTTCAGCACCGAACAATGTGGGCGCCAAAAGTAACAAACTTGAGATGAATCCTAAGCACATTTTTCTATTCATTGGCGTCTCCTGTAAAAGCCTGAGGGCAGGGCATCTGCGACTCGAATGGTTCTCGCACGTTTGTGGATAACAGATCAAACGATTGTGAAGATTGTGTTAGCGTAGAACAAAAACCAGGGTACGAGGTCAACGTCCGCCTAGCCAACAGTCTCCCTTCGGACTGCCCGCGGACGCTTAATTTGGTTATTGGCTCCTACCTTTGCCCCATACTGGCAATCAGCTGCCCTGCCAGATAAACTGTCCGGCAATTCAAAAGCATTTATGCGGCCAAATCCGGCTATTGGTAAAGGATCAGGTGCTTCAGAAGTATCTGGCATCATTAGGCGTTTTCGTCGTCAATTCTTCACCCAAATCCCAAGGTGCATCCATGTCGAATCCACAATCGTCTCCCAGCCATTCTCAGTCGGCGACAGTCAATTCGGGTCCGAATGTACGGCTACTCTTGCTCTTAGGTGCATTAGCAATCGCCATTTCGGCGCTTTTGTACGACTACACGGTCGCGCGGGTCAAGGTGGATGACGCTTATAATCGCATCGCAAAGCTCAATGACGACTTGAATTTTTCGTCTGAAAAAAGGGCGATGACAAGTGGCGACATCCAACAAACACTGGGGCGAAAACCGGACAGTTTAGTGGACCACTCGCCCTATAAGGTGGAAGAGTACGGTTACAGGTCCGGCCTACTCATTCCGAAGCACAAGTACTATGCCGTTTACATGGAAGGAGCTGGAAAGTCAGAAGGGAAACTGCTTTTCGTTAAACAATTCAAATTCGTTCTACCGCCTGAAGAACTGACCGTGGCACAGCCAAATTTGGATGATGCCGGTGATTCCAGTGCTCCAGAAGGGATGATGTCGGGTGCCGCACCAGGGGCACCTCCCGGTGGCGGGACTGGACCCTTCCCACCAGGTAGTTCCTCTAGCCCCCATCCCCCATCGGCAGCCGACGACAGCGCAAACCCTGCGGACGGAAGCAAGGATAAGGAAAACAAACCAGAAGAAACCAAAAAGGATACTACTGACGCTGCGCCAGCAGCGGACGCGAAGGCTGATCCAGCTGCTCCGATCCAAGACGCGGAGAAAATAGGGGACGTGAAGAAAGACGAGGAAAAAAAAGACGACGCAGCTCCAGAAAAAAAAGACGCACCAAGTGATCCGCCTGCGGCCGAGGCAAAACCGTCCACCCAAAGTAAGTGAACGACTCTAAGTGGACTGTCCCAATTCCATAACGTACGGAAGAGCTTTGTTGTCTCGATACTTAAATCGCTAGCGATCCATGCGCACGACCAATCCTAGCGCACCATTGGATCCTGATTGGGGAAGGAACACTAATCTTCGCTGATCTTCACTAATGGAAATCATAGAAGAAAAGGGTCGATCATTTTTGTCCATTTCCATCGACAAACATGCGTTTTTTGAAAATCAAGATGATGAAGCATGTCGGACGTACATTAGCTACTGAAGAAAGATGACAATACTAA
>JANNPR010001071.1:0-15789 GCA_031400345.1 Planctomycetota bacterium
CGGTAGATCCGCCGCCACCGCCCGACATGCCTTCGCCCTCTCCACTGGGTTCGCCAACCGCATCCACCCCGGGTGTTGCTTTGCCTGGCGCCTCGCCGTTTTCCAGCGACGCGAGAGGATTTCGGAAGAACGGATCCGTAAGTTCCTCACCGGCCAACGCGGAAAGGGATCCCTGCGCGATTAGCGGCGCAAAAGCGAAGGAGAAGTCGGGCGTGCCGGGAGCATATTCTCCCATCGTGATGCGCTGCAGCATCACTCCGTATTCCTGAACATCCAGCACATCCGGGGGATTGCCTGTCGTGACCGTTGGCAACGGCACCGCGGGCAATTGCCTGGAATCCTGCGCGGTCGCCTGTTGCCGCAACAAGTTGGCGCGTTGATCCACGGCCGATGACGACTGGCCATATCCGGCAAGCGGGGATTCGAAAAGTGTCTCGTCGCCCGCCATCCGATCCAGAATGGTGGTAATTGACACGGGCAACATCGAACCCGGCAAGTCGCGACGCTCGAGCGCCTCAGTAAAATGTCCGCGGAACCACTTATCCCGCGCGGCTTTCCGCTTGCGACGAATCCACTTCTGGCTGACGCGCTGCAGCTGCTGTGTAAGACGCGACATCGGTTCCTCGCAATTTGCAGATCGGCGTCGAAACACAATAGGCAAAACGAGCTTGGATTTCGACGACGGTTAGGTGAGATAAAAAGGAGACTGCCCTCTCCCTTCGGTGTTCGGCATGAAATGCCTTTGGTTCAACCCCAAACATCAACAGGGAACATGAATTGGGATTGACGAGTCGTCATTCATTTGCGGGGCGGATTAGAGCGTTGGAACAAAGTGATGTCAAGCTTGGGGAAAAGAATGTGGCGATACGAGATTTTTTGATGTTCAAGCACCCTCGTTTGTTAAGAAGTGGCGAAGGCGGATTCGTTTAACCTGAGCCGAAGGCGACGGAACGAAAGCGAACACATCACAAACGAGTAAGACACTAAGGATGCGGCTTGCATGCTTGCGCGACTGCAATGGAACCCATGAAGAGTATCGCTCCGACCGTGGCAATGGGCCAGGCGCGATGGTTGCGCATCACTTGCCCAGGCAATACAGATACTTGTCGGATCGAATTAGCAGACGATTACCATCGACGGCTGGGCTGGCATTGAACAAACTGCCATCTTTCAGATCATTCGCTGCGAGTTGTTCGAAATTGGGCTTGGCGGCGAGCACAAATGTCTTTCCATCGCGAGTCAGATAATACACGCGGCCAGGAGCCAGTAGCGCGGACGAGTAAACTTGGTCCGCGCGTTGGAGCCGTTGTTCGTAGACGACTTCACCGCTGTTGGCTTTCGCGCAATAAGCAATGCCGCTTTTTTCATGCATCCAATAAAGGTGCCCGTCATGATAAACCGGTGATGTAACATTCGATCCTTTGATGCTGGTCCATCGACGGTGTGTTTCGGTTACGTCGCCATCGCCACCCGCTCGCACGGCCACCGAAGCGACCCCCGATCGACCTCCGAAACAGTACACAATACCATCTGCCGCCACGACGCTGGGTACTATGTACCAGGTAATGTCCGTGTTGCACGACCAAAGCAGCTTTCCCGACTCGGGGGCAAACGCCATCACCTTTCCTACCCGATTGTTTTTCGCCCCGATGACTAATTCCTGTCGACCAGAATCCGCAGTGACTAGCACGGGGGTACTCCAAGCTTCAGAGATTCCCCCGGCACGCCATTTTTCTTTTCCCGTGTTTCGGTCTAGCGCAATCAGCGAACCGCTTTCAACGCTGGCGTTTATAAATACTAGGTCCTCGTATAGCACTGGCGATGAAGCAGTGCCCCAACCATGCGTCTGGGATCCGACGTCGGTTTGCCAAAGTTGCTTTCCATCGTGATCGAATGCGAACACGCCCGACTTGCCGAAGAACGCATAAATTCGATCCTTATCGACCGCGGGAGTATTCGCAGCGTAGCCATGATCGCGAATTTGACTCTCTTCCGGCAATTTCGCTGGCAGGGCACGATCCCAAACGATTGTGCCATCGCGGCGGCGCAGGGCGATTAAATGCCGTTTTAGCTGATCGAGGCTACCGCCAGACTCCCCAGGAATGAAATATCCTGTGTAGCACGTCAAATAGATACGGTCGCCAAAGACGACTGGGCTGGATGCGCCCGGACCAGGCATTTCCGTCTTCCAAGCAATATTTTCAGTCGCGCTCCATGTGAGCGGCAAATCTTTTTCACTGCTCGTGCCTTGGCCAGTGGGACCGCGGAAAGCCGACCAGTCCCGACTTGCAACTGCGACGTTGGTCGAAGTACGTTGCTTAGCACCTGCTTTCGCAGTTTGCTCGGATCCGTCTTCCGAAAGTTCAGAGCCAACTAACGTCCCGGATCCACCACCTGTCACGACCACGAGCTGCGGCATGGCGTTCTGTGAAATCGCTTCACCTACTGTCGGGTCAGCACAACCAGCGGCGAACGGCAACCAGGTCGCCAAAATCCATACCCAATTCTGGATGTTTCGTGTTACCATTCGAGCTTCCATTTGTGTCATCGAACTGCCATCCGGTCGCGGAGCGAGAAGGCCACCCGGCTGTATTGCTCCGCAACACGACGCCGACGTCAGACTAGAGCAATCCCCGCGATTCCGATCACGAGAAAACGGTTTGGTCTTATTTACTGAAAACGAAGACGGGTGAATCGTTCGGCGTGGCAAATCAGATTCTACTTCACCGGGCGGATGTTCCGTAAAATGAAAACGCAAAAAAACAACGCAAAAAAACAAATCTGACCCCAATCTTTCACCAATCTTTCAGATTCGTCAACCACCATCTACCATCACACCGTTTCCGTCGCCATGTTTCGGGACTACACTTGTTCCCATTAGCACGTTGCAACCTTGCTTTAGGGGCGGGCAAATGCAATCAATCCAAATGAGCAACATGACCTGGAAGTCAACTCCTGTGGGAAACCTACTGCGAGCTCTCGTAGCGGCGCTGATCGCGTGGGGTTTCATCCATACGCAACATCCGGTGTTTGAGGTACCGGAGAAATACCATATCGTCAGCATGGGTGCGCCGGTGGAAAAGACTGAGGCTCTCAAGATGCAGCAAGCCCGTGTGGATCGAATGAACGCGACGCTGGACATCGCCGTCCTGGGAGGCCTTCTTGCCGGCGCAATGGCTCTCGGCAAATCCGCCTGTTGTACAACATTCGTGCGCACGTTGATTGCCGTACCATGGGGCGTCTTGGTGGGAGCAGCGGCGGCGTTCATTGGCGCTGGGGTTCAGACCTGGATTGCTGGTTCCTTTCTGCCCACCGTGTTGGACACTGTCAAGGTGCAGGCCCTGCTGCTCGCTTCGCTCGGAGCGGGGCTCGGATTGTTGATGGGAGCTTTCGCGCACTCTGCTCGGACGATCGCAGGCGGCGCGTTGGCGGGCGCGTTGGCGGGCGCGTTGGCGGGCGTGGCGTATCCAATTACGGCAGCCATTTTCATGCCATCCGCCAGCACAGAGTCCCTCATTCCAACTGGATTCGCCGTCCGCCTACTTTGGCTTGGATCGTTTAGCGGCAGTGTCGCTTTGATCGTTCCCATTGGCGCGCACATAGACCGGCAACTAGTGCCGAAACCCACCGAGAAAAACGAGCCAGCCAGCGCTAATTAGTGGTCGGACTCTAGTATTCACCCAGCAGGGTCTCGCCCCCAGCGGCAGTTCCTAACGCACGCCACGTGTCGAGGGCGATCGAGTTCGTGATAAACCGGACGGAGCCGTCGGTCAATGTGCACTGAACGCCACCCGGGTGCCGACTACGGGCCGCGTGAGTTTCTGCACCGGCCGTGACGAAGTTCCCCGATGCGCCTGCCCTCACGACACAAGGTGGATTTAAGCGATTGGCGCGAGTGGCGGCACTGCAGTTCTGTTCCACCACATCCGGTTGCGACGAATTGGGAGATAATAACGTCTCAAAATGAGCGCCGCCTCCCCACCAGGCGAAGCCACGCAAGTCGGTATCTCTACCTTGTAACGTTTCGGAGAACAACAGCGTGTTGCTTGTCCCATCCAGGATGTCGGCCATTGTAACCATTAAGATGAGCTTAGTAAGGTCAGTGTGAATCCAGCTGTAGTAAGCCCCCCAATTACCGGTGTTTGGGGCAATGAATTCGATCATGGGTGCTCCTCCCCAAAAGTTTGGGGCACCAGTGCTGGTCGTACCGTACGGAGACAAGCGACCTCTTGTCGTATTGCCGTAGTTAGCAACGTAATTGTGGAAGGTCACACCGCTAAAGACGTTTGGCCGCGCCGTGATCCCATCAGTGGGGCAAGTGTAAGTTGGTATCTGCGTCCTCGTCACCGGAAGATTCTGTGAACTGCCATAACGAATCCCACCCGTGCGGAAGGTCTGGGTGCCTCCACTATTCTGGTACATCGCCCTCAGGTTCGTCTGCTCGACAAACGGCAGGATATCGACCAGGAAAGATCCGAAGACACCGTGCCAATTGCCCGCGGGAAAAGCCTTGTACGTGTCGTGGTAATTGTGTACCGCCAAGCCAATTTGCTTCAAGTTATTTGAGCACTGCATGCGCCGCGCCGCCTCACGCGCGGACTGTACTGCCGGCAACAATAGCGATACCAAAATCCCAATGATGGCAATTACCACCAGTAACTCCACAAGCGTGAAACCCTTTCTCTTCGTACCCATATTGAACTCCTTTGCAAGACCATGGGGAAAACAAAAAATGATGGCAAACTTGCGCTGAAGCAGGATTATTTCTTTTTAGTCGTGATGTCGAAATTGAATTTGAACGGTCCTTGCTCTTTGACTTCGATGTTTTGATCGCCTTTCTCATTCCATTCGGGCGGAACCGTCTGCTTGGGTGGAGGTCCCTCCGGTGCGTCATCACCCGGCATACCGCCCGGTGGCAATTGGGGCGGATTTGGATTCGACGCGAAAACCGATACCTGGTATTTGCCAACCGGCAATCCTTGATTCTCGGCGATCGTATAGTTTCCGTTGGAGATGACGGAACCGCTGCTAACACCTCCGGCCTGAAGTGGCTGGAAATCAATGCTGCCACTTTCTATGGGGGCCCCGTCCAAAGTCACCGCGCCCGAGATGGCTTTGCGACCCAAGGGATTGCCTGGACCGCAACCCTGAACCAAGAGGAATAAAGATAGACCAATAATCAACAGTCCCAATTGGTGACGTGTCATGTTTTGAGTCCCCCGCATGATTCCAGCAGCCCGGACGACGCTGATGATAGCCGAACGGATTTGTCACGGCAACAAAACGTTGGAGATTAGTCCGCGGCAATGCCCAAATGGACTGAGAGGATGGACCCGCTCGCAGGTGTATTTCGTGGTCTGGTCCATGGAGGAAGGTTGTATGACGAGTCGTAGGGATCCACGTCAGTTGACATTTGGGCAATTATCCGAAAGTCTCAAGGATAACGTCTTCGGAAGTGACGCTTCGGACCCTCGCAGGTAGCTGCTTTCGACTTGCCTTGATGGCACGTTGCAGCAGCTTGCCGGTGGTCTCGTCATAGATTACAACGGTCAGCGGAGGATGCTAGTCGCGGAATCCGCGCGGTATGGAAGGGATTAGGAAGTGACGCATTGACTAATTTCCATGCAGTATCTTTTTTCCACGCAGTATCTTTCTAGAAGCCATGCTTTTCATGCATCGAAGGTTAGAGCGTAGAGGCATTGGAAACATATCACGCACAAGGCGATATTCACATCACATCGGACCGGCGGACGTCGTGACAGCCCACATTTCCACGTGAGGTTGCGGGACGCGGGTCTAACATACACCATTCAGAGGCCATCATGAAACGGATGCTATTTAGTTTGCAGAAGGCTCTTTTAGGACTGCTGTTCGTAAGCGGTGCTGCCGTTGAGCTGGCGGCAGACGAAAAATTCGATGCGGTGGTCACGGAGCTGCAAGGCCGCAAGCCGGAGTTCGCCCAACGGCATAAGGATTTGCTAGAGGCTCGCTATGATCTCTCGGATCGACCTGCCAAAGATGTGACAATGGCCAAGGGCAAAGGCAAGGGCAAGCCGGTACAGGCCGGCGTGCGCGTGAAACTACCGAAGGGGGTCACCTGGGACCAGCTGGCCGACAAAACGCCGTCGCAGATTAAAGCTGGTGACCTTTGGCCGGCCGGATTTTATCCATTGCCACATCCACATCACGAAGCAGGCGGGATGGTTTTCCCAAAGCCGCAGATCGACGAACTCAAGAAGCAGACGGCACGCGATCTGACCCGATTTGATCTCGACTTCGACTTTCCGCAGCATCTGCTCCCTGAATTCCCCGCGCCGATCTACTTGACCACGCGGCCGGACCTGGGTGACGTGTCGCAAGGACAACTGGTGACGCTAGCCAATTTTCACGAATTGTTTAGAGACATCCTGAACCCCAAGCAGCTCGAGGGCCTGAGATTGCTTGTGACGCCGTTTCCACAAGCACAGTTCAACGCCACCCATGATCGTCGGGCTCTGATGCCCCATCTGGGGGTGAGCTGTTTCGACTGCCATGCCAATGGACATACGAATGCGGCGACGCATACCGTTGGCGACATTCGGCCGAACGAGCACCGGCATCGGATCGACACGCCCACGCTCCGAGGAGTGAACGTGCAAAGGCTGTTCGGTTCGCAGCGAGCCCTGAAAACCGTGGAAGATTTTACCGAGTTCGAACAACGGGCCGCGTATTTCGATGGCGAGCCCGAGCAGGCTCAGAAGAAGGGCGTGAATATCTTGGAACGCGGCAGTCAGGTGCACTTTATGTCCGAGTTTCAATCGATACTCGACTTCCCACCCGCCCCGAAGTTGAACGTGTTCGGCCAACTGAATGCTGACGAGGCTTCGAAGACTGAGATGCGCGGACAGGAACTTTTCTTCGGCAAAGCGCAGTGCGCGACTTGCCATACCCCGCCCTATTACACGGACAACTCGATGCACAATTTGCGCGTCGAACGCTTCTTCAAAGAAAAAATGATCAATGGCAGAAAGGCTTCGGCGGATGGCCCCATCAAAACTTTTCCGTTGCGTGGCATCAAGGACTCACCTCCCTATTTGCACGACGATCGCCTGCTCACACTCGAAGACACGGTCGAGTTCTTCAACCTCGTGTTAGAGCTCAAGCTGACGACCGATGAAAAACTGAGCCTAGTGGCGTTCATGAGAACGCTGTGAGGTTGGTTGCCTGCGGATTCGATGAACCCCAATGCCGTTCGTCTTTTCAGAAGTCACAGCCTCCTGAAAACTTATGTTTGATAGAAAACCAAGCATCAAGGAGGCTGTGACGACGAATACGTTCGCAGCATTCATATACCCCGGCACGGGCAGGATTTCGACTGCCGCGAGCGGATAGCGTATCGGGATTCACCTCCGGTGGCTCCCCATCAATTCAAGCCACAATTACGGGGCCGTTGCAAAAACCGTAGACTCGTTTTCGTGTAATTAATACTCTTGTTGGAGAGCTTCGCCGCCGTGGATGGTGCTCAGCCATCGCCATGTATCAAGATTGATAGTGTTTGATACAAAGCGCACCGAGCCGTCGCCAAGGGCCACCTGTACACCACCGGGATGGCGGCTGCGAGCGCCGATATTCGACGGCTGGGCAGCTGTTGGTCCTATGCACGGTGGATTCAACCGGTTAGCAGGTCTGCAGTATGAGGCAGCTTCCAGCACATCGGGTTGGCTGGAGTTCGGTGGTATAAAGGTTTCAAAATGTGCGCCGCCATTCCACCATGCGAAGCCTCGCAAGTCACCCGCTTTACCTTGAAGCGTCTCGGAGAAAAGGAGTGTGTTGCTGAGACCATCAATTACGTCTGCGAGCTTGACCACTTGGGGATTGGAATTCCAGGCACCGATGAAGGTAAAGGGTGCACCTTGATAAGTGTTGGGAGTGCCATTGGTATTCGTGCCGAATGGACTCCTTCGACCCAACGTGGTATTGCCATGGTTGGCCACATAATTGTGGAAACTGATTCCACTGTAGATGCTCGGAGTTCGTGTATTGCTATCGCTGGGACAGGAATAGGCCGCGATCTGGGTTTGCGTAACCGGTCGATTTAACGTCCCGCCGTAACGCGTAGCACCGTTGGTCTGCGCGTAGTTATTGCCTGCTGGATTTTGGACGGAACCGTAGTACTGATATTGGTCGAATAGATTCTTCTGCTCGATGAAGGGTAACAAGCCGACGAGCCAAGTTCCCCAGCAGCACGAGTATTCACCGGCTGGCAAGGCTTTGTACGTGTCGACATAGTTGTGGGCGCCCAATGCGATCTGTTTCAGATTGTTCGAGCACTGCATACGGCGGGCTGCTTCGCGCGCCGCTTGTACTGCAGGTAGCAATAGCGCGACCAAGATCCCAATGATGGCAATGACCACCAAGAGTTCTACGAGCGTGAAGCCACGTCTCTTTGTAGACATACCAAACTCCTTGAAAAAGGACGGAAAAGAATGAAACAATGGCTTTCATGCTATCTGACAAAAGGGCTGGCGGACAATAGTTATTGCCTATTTCTCATCGGTTCTTCCGCCCGTGAAGCAGTATCTAACCAGGCTTCCGTCGCGCCCAGGACTTCAGCGCTAGGAAATGAGCATTGGCTGCAGTGACCGCAATGACCACACTGCTAGCCTCATTTCGACGAGTTGGCCGCTATTTTTTTGTGGTGACATCGAAGTTGAATACACCGGTTTCCTGCTTTACCTCAATGAAATTGGCGCTTTCTACGTTCCAGTCTGGCGGGATCAACTCCTCAGCTTCGGGAATCGGATCGCCGGGTAACCCATCCGCAGGAAGACCCTCTCCTGAACCTGGCGCGGTCGCGTTGATCACCACGCGATACTTGCCGACGGGCAATCCCTGATCCCGAGGTATCGAGTACTTTCCGTCCTTGATCAAGGCGCCGCTCGAGGTTGTCCCCTGTGCCGCTGGCTCAAAGCTAATGCTCCCTTGTTGCACTGGCGTGCCATTCAGTTTGACCGCTCCGGAAATCGCCTGTCGACCTAACGAATCCCCGCCACCACACCCGCTCAAAATGCTCATCACACAAAAGCACGTCGGTAGGATTTTAGGGTAACGCATAATTCCCTCTCCTAAGAATTCACAGCTTGAGACACAAAGTCGACAGCACAGTATGTGTCAATTGGATCACAGTTGGCAATCCTTATGCTTCCTAAAAGCTAATGCCAGTCTCCCTGTAACTCGACTTCACACAGGTCGGAGGGGGTCGATGAGTTATCGTTATCGATTACGATCCAGCCTCGATTATCGTCGGCACCGTCCAGACTCAGCCCCTCAACCTTGTCTAGCAGACGCCGTCCTTCGTAGTCCTGAATAGCTGCCCAGCGCGTCGTTCCATCTTCATCAATACAACCCAGAACCGAACCCATGACTGGTCCATCCTCGATGACACCGGCAGACGCTTCCGCGGCCGCCGTGAAGAAAACCTTGCGACTGCGCAGGGCGGCATCCGTAAAGCTCAACGGTACTCCATCAAGAAAACCAAGATCGTATTGCACGACGTTTCGGAGAGTGGGAGCGGATGCCAAAGGATCAGTCAGGTGCGCGCGCAATTGCGGCCAAGAAATATCGCAGGTGGCATTGACCGGTAGAACACCGTTACGTGGCGCTCCGTTACTTCGTTGAAACAACCTTAACGTGCCGTGGCCGAGATAAAGGGCCCCCTCAAGATTCAACTCACTGCCAGAAAACTCGGGTAATGATCGCAACATCTCATAGAACCCAGGTGCAGGAAGCAGTTTGATTACGCTCGGATTCGCGGGGGGCCAATCAATTAATACTATGTGCTCGCGCCTGGGAGTCGATCCCGATCCCATCGCGATTAGCACTTCGCGTTCTTCGTCAGCAATGGTGGTACACGCTTCCAAATCCAACTTCCAGTGTTTGTTGCCTCGGGTATCGTCAAACTGGCGCAGGCCAATCGGACAAGCAGGCAAAGAGATGGCATCGACGGCCATACCGTAGGGGTCCACGACTGCCAAGAAATTCGCATCATCTTGAACGAGAGCTAACCGGCCTCCAATCGATGTTAGGCCGGAGCCGGCGCGAACATAACCCGGACGGTCAAGTAATTCATCGGCACCTGCCGAATAGTAGAGCGGTCGGCGGCTAACGATACGTGCCCTGATTCTAGGGTCATTGGTCACTGGTCACTGGTCACTGGTCATTGGTCATTGGTATCGTTTCGTTCCAAGGTTAAGCCCGAACAACGGCCGAGGATTTGGGTACCACAATCTGGGCAATCAGCGTCACCAAAAACGGCCCGCCCTAATTGAAAATCACCCACTGAGAAATAGACCAATACTACTCGGCTCGCACCAGCGTGCACAACGAAAATGAAATACCTTCGTGCAGAAACTGAAGCTCACCGAATAACGCTACGTGGCCATGGTTCGGCTTGGCGACTTTGCCAACGTAGCTGCCTTGATCGCGGTGAAATGGCTGCGGATTCCATTTGTCGTCACGAAAGTCCTTGTCGTCGGATTTGGCCACCCAGAGACGCGCCGACTGAGGAGATCGGGACGATTTTACATTTAATACCAACTCGCCTTCCCCGTTGACGTGCTCCCAATTGATCTCAGGCATTGGTTTACCGCTGGCAACGTGCCGGAAGAAAACGCCGAGCGTTGAAAAGGCCAACTCGCGACCTCCATCCAATCCGTGGCCAGCATTGGGAATCGCTAAAAAATACTTTGGGCCAACCAGATCACTCCAGTAGAACTGAGTGGCATCGACGGTCCAGTAGCGATCATTCGCCCCGTTGATGAGTAACTTTGGTAGGCTCAACTGAGATCGGTACGTGTACGGATCCATCATTTGCCGCAACATGGCCTCTCGCGGCGATTCATCGCCAGTCTTAACCAAGCCCTTACTGGTGTAGTCCTCGATTTGTTCGCTGTATTTTCCCCAGGTTTCAAGCTGGTGTTTCATTTGCGCCCGGAAGTTCAAGACGTCAATGACGATGGGAGCCGTGGCAATGATGCGTTTATCGGCCACCGGCGTCAGCCAACTTGTCCAACCTCGTTTTGATCCGCCGGTGATCACAAAACCGGCAACGGGCTGATTCCATTCCTGTTTTGCGATTTCCGTGACGGCATCCATCGCTTTGACGGCGCTCTTGACCATGGGGAATAAGAGCGGCCAGGTCTCGTCGCCCGTCTCCAAGTAACGCAACCAGGTCTCGGTAATCAGGTCGTCCTCGACGCGGCCGTCGAACAGAGGTTGATTCGGAACTTGATAGAGAAATGCGACCCGAGCGCCGGTCAGTTCGGCCAGCTTCAGACCGCTGGCGATGCCTTCTTGGCCGGGACGCTTTCCAGTGCTTCCACCATTGATAAACAACAGCACATGTTCGGGGTACTTCACTTTCGCCGGTTCGAAGAGCTGTAGAACGTGCTTCCAAGTAATCCCCTGCCACTCCTGAGACGTTAAATCGACGTCGTAAACCTGCCCTTGATCGAGCTTGATCTTGTTGACAATCTCCCAGTGATAGGATTTTTCAGGCCGAGCCACATATTTGTAAATTGCCTGGGGAATCGTGTCGGCCGCGCGGTCTTGCCCGCGGACCAAACTGGCGGTAATC
Source organism: Planctomycetota bacterium (assembly GCA_031400345.1). Classification (GTDB taxonomy): domain Bacteria; phylum Planctomycetota; class Planctomycetia; order Pirellulales; family Pirellulaceae; genus JANNPR01. Next base: position 11,615 of record JANNPR010001071.1, read on the forward strand.
ACGGCACAGACAAAAATAAAAGAAGCAACTCGGCGATGCATGATCATGGGTTTCGGATTCCAAGTGATAGGAGTTGGAGACGACGTGATTCTTGTTAGCGGGTTTTCAGCTCAATTTTCCCCATATCGACGGGTTTATCTTTTTCGACTTTGATTTTGAATGTCGATTGTCCCGCAGAGGCATAGCGCCCGTTAAGTTTATCCTTGGCGTCTTCTCCAGAACCGAGTAATGGCGCGTCCGCCCAAAAAAATGTTACGGCAAACTCACCTAAGGGAGCTCCATCATCCGGCACGATGGTGGACACGGAGAACTTACCGGACTCGTCGGTGTGGGCATTGGATTGAGCGTCGTTTTCGACATCCGCTGCCTTGAGGTTGTGAAGCACCACCGTAACTCCCGCGACGGGCTTGCCGTCCACCAGAATTTCACCCTTTACGGGCGACGTTTCCACCTTCGGTGGACCATCTGAGCCGCAGCCCGAGATCGCGAAACCTGTGAAGCCGATTAGCAACACCAATCGTTGGTACAGTCTCTTCATTTGTAGCTCCGGATGAATGCGTAAATAAAGAAAGTGTGAGCACCAAACTCCGGTTTGATGCACACACTTTCGATTGGATCAACGTGACTTGCTAGTCAGGTAATATTTCGCCTTTCTCACGGGTGATGCGAAATGCCAGCGAACTTTGATGTGCGCTTTGGCTGATGAATTGCACGGATGCATCGGCCATCAAGAATTGAGCGCCACCCGCGTGGAAGCTATGGAAACCGTGTCCGCGAAGATTGGTACAGTTAATCCCGCACGGTCCGTCGGTGATCGGCCTACCGATCGGCGTAAGCAACTGGGCTGGGATGATCCCAGTGTATAGAGTTCCCGACAACCAGTGGTCGGCGTTGAGTACGTCGCCCCAACCGCCGCCGTTGAATTGCAGTCGAGTGACGTGTGACGGCATCGAGATAGACTTGTTATAGATCTGCGAGCCACCGGTTCTTTCCCCTAACAAGATCGTATTGGAGGTGCCATCGGTGATGTCATCCAAACGATTGTCTTTGTTCCGTTGGGCAAGCCCAACGCTGCCGTTGTTATAGTGCAGTTGAATAGCGCCGTGTCGCACACCTTGCGAGCCTCCCGAGGCGGCATAAGCCAAGTTAGAAAATGTGCCGCGCACACCAGTCGCCACTCCATAGTCCGATGGAGCAGCCCGGAATCTCATTTCTGGCAAGCCAGGTAGTACACCTGCCGGAATCCACCCATCGTATCCGCGATTGATGCCGCCAGGAGCGGAAGGACAGATAAACACGGACACTGGCGTTGAAATGACGGCGACGTTTGAAATTCCCACCGGCCCAAAGTTAATCAGAGATGCTGGAGTATTGAAGTTAAACTGGTCCTGCAGGGGCCTTTGTTCAACGAACCCAAGCAACATCGTTCCCCAGGCCTGAGCGTTGATTCGCAGGGGCGGAAGATCAACATAATGGCCCAAAGGTAGTTTCTTGTACGTGTCGTGGTAGTTGTGCATGGCAATCCCAAGCTGTTTGATATTATTGCCGCATGACATCCGGCGGGCGGCTTCCCGAGCCGCTTGGACTGCAGGCAGCAACAACGCCACTAGGATGCCAATAATGGCAATCACCACCAGGAGTTCGACCAACGTGAAACCACGCGATCGACGGCGAGAAGGGTAAAACCGGTCCATAGAAATTTCTCCGATAAAATTAGAAGCATAACGTCGCGGACAAATGACTGGCGTCCGGAAGTGGAATTTAAGTATAAAGTTGCAGGGCGTTTAACGCAACGAATCTCTCGCTGGTATAGGCAATACCGACTCCATGAAAACAATAGTGACGGTGCTCGTCTTACTCTGCTCTGGGTCACTTACCGCCGCCGAGCATTATGACGTTGTCGTTTACGGCGGTACCGCAGGGGGTGTCGCGGCCGCGGTGCAAGTTAGGCGCATGGGAAAAACGGCCATTCTAATTGAACCCGGTCGGCATCTTGGAGGACTGACCAGCGGCGGACTTGGCGCCACCGACATTGGCAACAAGTCTGCGATTGGCGGCATCGCACGCGAATTCTACCGACGAATCAACAAGCACTACGACCAGCCAGACTCATGGAAGCAGGAGCAGCCAGAGAAATATCGCAGCGGACGTCAAGTTGGCGGCGAAGACACGATGTGGACCTTCGAACCGCACGTGGCCGAACGGATCTTAGCCGACATGGCCCAGCAAGCGGACGTGACTGTCGTTCTAATGGAACGCCTGGACCTCAAATCGGGCGTTTCCAGACAAGCGAATCGCATCCAAACGATTCGTATGGAAAGCGGCAAAGTCTATGCCGGTCATTGTTTCATCGACGCCACATACGAAGGGGACCTCATGGCAGTGGCTGGCGTGTCGTACCACGTCGGGCGTGAGTCAAATTCCACTTACGGCGAAACGCTGAACGGCGTGCAAACCAAGAATGCGACTCATCACCAATTCGTACCCGGTGTCGACCCCTTTGTCATCCAAGGCGACCCTAAAAGTGGATTGCTGCCCGGTATTCACGCTGGGCCTCCAGGCGAGGAAGGCAGTGGTGATATACGAGTCCAGGCATACAACTTTCGAATGTGTCTCACCGATGTTGCTGCCAACAGAATCCCCTTCGCCAAGCCCGCCGACTACGACGAGCGACGCTTCGAAATTCTGCTGCGAAATTTTGAAGCCGGCGAAAACCGCACTCCCTGGAGCTTGATCTTGATGCCCAATCGCAAAACGGACATCAATAACAATCACGGTTTTTCCACAGACAACATCGGCATGAGCTACGACTGGCCCGAGTCCGGTCACGCGACACGAGAAAAAATATTTCAAGAGCACTTGTCGTATCAGCGTGGCCTGATGTGGACCCTGGTTAGCCATCCGCGCGTTCCTGAAAAGATCAGAAGGGAAGTCCGCCACTGGGGATTGTGTAAAGACGAGTTCCCAGATGGCGACGGGTGGCCGTATCAGCTTTACGTTCGCGAGGCGCGCCGCATGATTTCCGAATACGTAATGACGCAACATAATTGCCAGGGGCGAACTGTGGCGGAGGATCCAGTGGGACTTGCTGCCTACACAATGGACTCGCACAACGTTCAACGATACGTCGATGCGGCGGGGCAGGTTCGCAACGAAGGTGACGTGCAGGTTGGCGGATTTCCGCCTTATCGAATTGCCTTCCGTTCCATTCGCCCCAAGGAAGAACAATGCGGCAACTTGCTAGTTCCCGTGTGTTTGGCCGCATCCCACATTGCGTATGGATCGATCCGAATGGAACCCGTTTTTATGGTCCTCGCCCAGTCGGCGGCCACGGCTGCATGCCAGGCAATAGATGAGCAAGTGTCCGTCCAAAGAATCGACTATTCTAAATTGAAGAGCCGATTGGTCGCCGATCAGCAAGTCTTAGATTGGACGGCTTTAAGTTCCGCTCGCCAAAGTTCTGTGGAACCGTCGGATCTGCCCGGGCTGGTTTTCGATGACGACGCGATGAAACGTGAAGGCAATTGGAGCTCCAGCCGTTCGATAGGTGGTTTCGTCGGTAGCTGCTATTGGCATGACAGTCACCAGGGACAAGGTACGAAGCGAGCCGTTTTTGTGGGATCCGTGAAAAAGCCCGGCCGCTACGAAGTGCGACTGTCCTACACGGCCAGTTCCAACCGCGCTACCAACGTACTCGTTAAAGTGCAGCACGCCGACGGCGAGACAACGGTCAAAGTCAATCAGAAGAAATCGCCCCCGATTGAAAATCGATTTGTGTCCTTAGGAACTTTTCAATTCGTTGCAGATGTCGAACGTCGATTGGTAACGATCTCCAACGAAGCCGCCGACGGCCACGTGATAGCCGATGCGATACAACTTTTGCCGGCAAAACAAAGTCCCTAATACGACCTCTCGGAAACCGCCGGCTTCATGCTGGGGGGGCTCACCTTTAGGCTGAAGGGGAAACTCCCCCGAGATAAAATCGGCGGCATCTTAATGACGCCGGTGATCGCTTCTAGGCTGAAGAGGAAACCTGTCACGGGGACGATCTGTTTTGTTCCCCATCCGCTAAACCGAATTCCCCGCCAACACACCCGTGCTGAAGGCGGCTTGGAAGTTGTAGCCGCCAATAGGACCATCCAGATCCAGTATTTCGCCAGCTAAGTACAGATTCG
>JANNPR010001072.1:0-3998 GCA_031400345.1 Planctomycetota bacterium
GGCCTCTTGGCGAGCCCGGTCTTTCACCCGTATCATGGCAGCTAGGTTGCAAAGCTCCGTGCCGTTTCGCGAGTCACTCCTTTTCCACCACGTGGCTGACTTCTGATATGTCTCAACGAAAAGGTTCTGCGTTTGCGGGTATGTCTGTGGCAATTATCACTCCGTTTAAGGACGGGCAGGTGGACTACGTCACGCTGCGTACTCAAGTCGAATTTCAGATCGCTGCTGGGACCACCTGCCTTTGTCCGGTCGGAACCACTGGCGAGTCTCCGACACTGTCTCACGACGAGCACGAACGGGTGATTTCGGAGGTCGTCCAGACGGCACGGGGTCGATTGAAGGTAATGCCTGGCACAGGTTCAAATAGCACGTCGGAAGCGCTGCGTCTAACAAAGTGGGCGGCCAAGGAAGGCGCAGATGCGGCCTTGATGGTTGCGCCATACTACAACAAACCGACGCAAGAGGGTTTCTACCAGCATTACAAATTGGTAGCTGAAGCTGTAGGCATTCCAGTTTGCGTGTACAACATTCCCGGCCGCACCGGTAGGAACATCGAACCGGAGACTATCGCCCTGCTGGGCGAACTAGAAAACATAACGATGGTCAAGGAAGCTACGGGTTCATTGGATCAGGCGTCGCAAGTACTGTCGTCCACTAATCTCACTGTACTGAGCGGGGACGATAGTCTGACACTCCCACTGATGTCGGTCGGTGGAGAAGGTGTGATCTCTGTGGTCGGCAACCTCGTCCCCGAAGATATGATCCAATTGGTGCGGGCATTTCAGTCTGGCGACGAGAAGCAAGCATGCCGGCTACACTACAAGCTATTTCCACTCTGCCGCGACATGTTGGGACTCGCCACTAACCCAATCCCCATAAAGGCAGCAATGAAGATGCTTGGGCGAGATACGGGTGAACTGCGGCTGCCAATGACCGTTTTGGACAACGCGTCGGAGTTAAAGTTGCGAAAATCGCTGACAGCTTATGGTCTGTTGTAGCAGGTCCAGTCCGAGTGCCGTGACGGCACCGAGTGGTCCTACTACACTATCACGCCAGTCCCCACTTTTTTCTGAGAAGCCACTCCGTGGCCAATAGGCTGATAAAAAGAGTGGCAAGCCATGGTGAGTTCCAAAGCGGCTTCGCCGGCAGAGGCTCCATACGAATCGGATTTCCTAGAGGAAGTTCGTTGAGTAGGCGATTGGCTTCAGGCAGTTGGTAGAACTTGCCGCTGGATGTTTTCGCCGCCTTGATTAAATCGGTCTTGTTCATCTGCAGTCGCAGCATTTCTGAATTCTGAGCCGAGATCACAAATCGGTGAGAGGGCGGTGGGCCATCCAATGTGGGGGACGCTAGCCAAGCCCGATAATCTCCCGATGGCAATGCTGACACGGAGGTCTCGAACATAGCTCGATCTGTGGCCTGACGCCGCAGCACGACTTGCCGTTGCGCGGCGGCTGGTTGTTCCAACACGACCGTGACATCGTCGACCCCATGCGGTGCGAAACGTTCATCGAAAAATCTAATCCGCAAATGGACTGCTTCTCCCGGACGAAATTCGTTGCGATCACTACTGAGTTCTGCGACGCGATTGCCTCCTAACAGCTTAGATCGGCTTAGATATCGAATGGTTTGAAGCCAGTATTGATTGTAGGGCGCTGAACCTGCTTCTCCGCGAGACCATCGATACGACTCATCTGTCGCATGAAAGATCACTTTGCCGGCGCCAACAAATTGCATGCAGACAACCGGTAGCGGCTCCCCGTTTTCCAGAACTTTATCCGGGTGCTCGAGCAGCGTTCTCGCACCGGGTCGTAGCTGCCCCGCTTCGGCAAGCCAGTAAAGTTCCGCCAACTTTTCCCAGGCCGTTGAATTCGCTGCAGGCGCATCACCCAGTTGCAGATGGGAACTGGCTAGACCAAGTAACGATGGCCGAACCTTAAAACCGGTAGTGAACACAGCGTTTGGTGACGGAACACGTAAGGATTCCGGTCGAATAGGTAAACATTCAGCAAGCGGAGTCTGAACGTAAGCCTGCGGCGTATAGAGCGGTCCCGCCAAAACCACCATCCCCCCTCCACGGACTTGCACGAAATCCCGAATATTCACCAGCGCTGAACGACTTAGCAAATCAGGCATCACGTCTCCGAAGATGAGTACGTCATACTCAAACAAGTCTTCTCGCGTCGGGGGAAAGGTACGTAACGCCGTTTCATCCTGCTCGGAAAATTCACTGTCGGCATCCTGTAAAACCGTGCGTAATTCGATTGCCCGGGGAGCATCGCCCTGTGTCGGATCCTTGGATCCGAGTGGAGTAATCGGTTTGACGCTACCACTAAGCAAACGTTTCACAAATTGAAACTCGGGGCTGGGATACGCCTGGACGAAAAGGACTCGAATGGTCTCATTGCGAACCGAAACACGGCGTAACACGGAATCGTTTTGTGACACCATGTCGCCGGTCGGAACAACCAGTTCAACGCGGTACTCGAAGTCACCAGCGGTTTGCGGTCGGTGTGCCAGACGAATAGACTGTGATTCCGATGAAGTCCCGAGAGTCATCGTTTGCTCGTCCAATACGCGGTCGTCGCCGATTTGTCGGAGCCTGACTACTATCGTTTTTCCCGCGAAGCCATCGTGCCGAATGCGTCCGTCGAATGTCAGCAAGTCGTCGACAAAGGCAACGTCATCGACAATCACGTCGGTCAGCGCCACATCGCGCGGAGGCTGCTCATCTCCAATCCCAACGATGAAGAGGGGCACCCCTTTCTGCCGAGCCAATTCTGCCGACTCACTTACCGTTCTGCCCTCGGTGGTTATCCCGTCGGATAGAAATATGATAGCGGCCGTCGACCGGCCTCGCTGTTGATCGAGCAGTTCCTGCAAACAAACTCCTAAGCGGCTCGCCGGTCCGTCCGACTGGGCATCCTGAACTCGTTGTGCCAACTCCATCACTTCACCGGTGACTTCGCGCCAGCTCTCATCAACGAAAAAGAGTCTTAGACGATACCGCGCGGCGAGTGATCGAAGCATATGGGAATCGTCACGCAAGAGCAGTCGGCGGGATAGTTCCAAACGAGTTGGCAGCGGATTTCGCGGCGAAAGTGATGAAACCACGCTTTTCAATCGCGCATCCGAATATGGGTCGACAGTCAACATGCTTGCGGACGTATCAAGCATCAAAACGACGTCCGGCAGTTCGGTTCGATAGGATCGCCACAGCCAACCGAAAAGCATGAACACGATGATTGTGATTTGGGACCAGCGCAGGACGAATAGAACATTGCGCGGCGTGCGGCGGTTGCCACATTCCGCACGATACAGCCAAAAGGCGACCAAGCCGGCGAGCAGTAAGATCACAACGGCGAGCCATATCGGCCACGGCCACGAGTGAACTATCGAGCTTTCTATAGCGGCATCCGCAGACACGCCGGCCAAACTTCGTCGAATACGTTCAATGGCTTCGCCCATGACTTCTAAACGACCCGTCTCGTCGTAAGTTCACGATTCGTGCGGGAAAGGTATCCCGCCGTCAAGCGAGATGCCAAAAACGATTCCGCCAGGAGTAATCCCAGCACGGCGAACAGCAGGAGGCGAAATAGCGCCATTTCGTTACCGGTCATCTCCGATTGGACAGTGGGTCTAACCGCCTGCTCATTCATTTTCCCTAACGGCAATGCGTCGACATCGATTCGGCGGGGATCGCTTTCCTGCGTATCGACGTTGACAGCAAACAAGTCCTTGGGCCCGTCGGCTACCGGCAAAACGTGATATGCGCCATTGCGACCGGTGTTTGCAAATGACCACGGCACCTCTTGGCCGGCCTTTTCGATAGACAATGGTTCCCGACGTCCGTCGGGTAAGACCATGATGGCATCGACGTGTGCATCCGGTTTGGTCCATTCACCGGACAGCGGTTCACCCACCAGGACATTGCGCCCCTCGTTACTCGCACCTATTCCGAAATGAACTATCTCATGGACCAGGGGTGGAAAACTTGG
>JANNPR010001096.1:0-9039 GCA_031400345.1 Planctomycetota bacterium
ATCCAAGGCGGCGTCGTGTACGGCGAATCCGACAAAGTGGCAGCCTATCCAAGTCGCGATCCTGTCGCCCCTGAAGATATATCAGCTACTATTTATCATGCGCTCGGCCTCTCCAGTAGCATGGAGCTTATCGATCATGCAGGCCGACCCATGCCACTAGCGACCGGCAAGCCGCTGTTGCAGCTGCTCTAGGAAAAGGGGTGCCGGCGACCTTGGCGGGGATGCCATGATAGGTGTGCCACTGGCAGCCGCCGGAGTTAATTTAGATATTCAATTACGGATCGTTCGGCGACAAGCCAGTGCGACCTCCCGGTAGTGATAGCTTCGCAAAGTCGTTGGAACACCGGTCCAAACAGCCTTTGCAACGAATGATAATACTGAGCCTCTGCCTACATGATCCTGTCAAGCGTATGAATCGGCCCCACTTTTCCCTCCGCGATCTCGGAATCGTCGTGACGCTCGTATGTTTTTACTTCGGCCTGTGGGAGGCAACGAAAAGAGAGGCTGCTCGGCACCATCTCGGCGGCACTATCTCTTCAATGGATGGGCGAGAATTGTTTACCCAAGATGAACCAGAGTATACGCAATCCAACTTGATGCAGCACTGGCTTGCCGCCGAAAGACGATTTCTCGGCTATCGAAGCCGACTCCGGCGGCCGCCAGTGGCACACTGAATCAGGCACATTATATCAGTCACACTATTTCAGATCCGCTTTCTTGAACTGCCCAATCCGCTGCGAAGCAGATTCCACGATACCGCGGATCAGATCCTTGTATGTCGTACCCTGCGCGGCGGCGATCATCGGAAGGTCGGAATGAAATTCGTGAAGTCCGGCGAGTGGATTGATTTCCAGGAATTGTGGGCCGCCTGCCGAGTCCGACCGCAGATCGACTCGGCCAGCGTCCCGCCCGCCGAGAGCATGCCACGAACGCAAGGCAATTCGCTCGGCTGCGACTACCTCGGGGTCAGTGCCGCCGCGGTAGTGCCGGTAGTCCACGAACTCTTCGGAATTCTCTTTATTGAGATACGAGTAAACCTCGGGTTCCGCGGTTGATCGCAGAATAATCTCCATGGTACCTAGGACTCGGGCGGCATCGCCGGTGCCAACCAAGCCGACTGTAAACTCACGTCCCGGTAAAAATGCCTCGACCAGCACCGGCTGTTGAAACCGCTCCAATAAGCGTGCACAAACGGACTGTAGCTCGTTCGTGTCGCGAATCTTGGACGCGGGCGTGATGCCTTTTCCTGTACCTTCTGCGACGGGCTTAGCGAAGGCTGGAAAGGTCTTCCAGGAGCCGTCCAAGTCCGACAGAGAATGGACCACTAGGAACTCGGGTGTGGGAATTCCGGCGGCGCGCACCACGCTCTTCGTATGGCCCTTATGTAGGGACAGTGCCATGATCAGCGCATCGGAGAACGTGTAAGCGATGCCATACAGTTCCAAAATCGCCGGCACTTGCGATTCTCGCCCTAATCCGTTGAGCCCTTCGCAAATATTGAAGACCAGGTCCCACGAGTCACCGCGGGCCAAGCGCCGGACGAGCTGCCGGGCATGTCCGATGCGATCGGTATCGTGGCCCAGCTCGCGCAGAGCACCTTCGATACCGTCAATCGTTTCCGCCCGGTCGAACTCAGCCGTCTCTTCTTCGCCATATCCTGCGGCCAGGTATTCCGACCGCAGATCATAGGTCAAGCCGACTTTCATCTACGCCTCACGTAGACGGTTCATGTGTCGGCATGGGATCGGGATACTTGAAGGTCTTGCCTTCGAAGTTTCGCAGTACCAAAAAATCTCCATCACGACCCACTACTGAGTCTGGTTGGAGCGGGATCTTGCCGCCACCGCCGGGCGCGTCGATCACGTAAGTCGGCACTGCGTATCCCGTGGTATGGCCCCGCAGACCTTGAATGATCTGTAAGCCTGCCGACACGGACGTACGGAAATGGGATGACCCGGAGATCGGATCGCATTGGTACAGATAGTACGGCCGGACTCGCATCAACAGCAGTTTGTGAACCAATTGCTTCATGGTCTCAACGCTATCGTTGACCCCTTTAAGCAATACGGTTTGAGATCCCAATGGAATCCCGGCATCTGCTAATCTCGCGCAAGCCTTTGCCGATTCCGGTGTACATTCGTCCGGATGCAGATAATGCACGCTCATCCACAACGGATGGTGCCTCTTGAGCATTCGGACTAAGTCCGGTGTAATGCGCTGCGGCAATACCGCCGGCATCTTGGTGCCGATACGCACGAATTCGATGTGCGGTATGGCCCGCAATTTCGTCAAAATCCACTCCAGGCGGTCATCGCTAAGCGCCAGCGGATCGCCACCCGAAATCAGCACGTCACGAATCTGCGGGTTGCGCCGCAAATAGTCGAACGCGACTTCTAAACGGGCCTCATTCGGCGTAATTTCCCCATGCCCGACCACTCGCGACCGCGTGCAATAGCGGCAATAAGTCGAACAGAAGTCCAACGCCAAAAGCAGCACACGATCCGGGTACCGATGAACCAAACCCGGCACGGGGCTGTGGCCATCTTCACCCAACGGATCGTCGGCTTCGCCGATCGTCCGCACAAATTCATTGGTCACTGGGACGACCGTGCGCCGCAACGGCTGATCGACGTCGGTTCGGTCAAGCAGACTCATGTAGTAGGGCGTGATTCCGACCGGCAGCATGGTGCCGCCCTGCTTCAAAGCCTGGCGTTCATCTTCGGACAATTCCAGCATTTGCTCGAGCTGAACTAAGGTCCGGACCCGGTGCCGCGACTGCCACCGCCAATCGTTCCATTCCTTGTCAGTTGTCTCCCGATAGAACCGGCGGCGGAATGCCCGCGTTTGGGGATTCGAGCCCGAGGAACTAGGTCGCGTCAGCGACATGAAGTCGAACGGTAATAAGCGATTGGTCGTCGAGGTACCGTTCGCGTGCCCGTTTGTGGCTCCATTTCCATCGCGTGCAGTATGTCCGTTATGGCCATTCTGCGAGTTATGACCATTTTTTTGATGATCGGTTAGTCTCGGCGACTCGCCGGGTGTTTGGGCAGCTTGAACGCCAGCCGGGTGACCATTGGTATTGGGCAACTGCCGAGTGACGGGCAGGGACTTGCTGTTTGAGTTCCGCTCTGGTTTCGCAACGTGAGTCTTGGCATTAGACTGCGGATTCGTCGGCGAAACAGGCTGCGCGCTGGCCTTCGGCTTGCTGTCGGGCCGAGAAGCGTCTTGAGTTTTGGCCTTGGATTTCAGATCTGGGGATTTCAGATCTGGGGACGCAACTTGAATTTTGGCCTTGGTTTTTGGTTCAGGTTGGGGTGCGAGTTGAACTAGCGCTACCGCGCTACCGGGAGGCTCGTCGTCGGTGGCAATGCAGCTGGACTGTTCGCACTCGGAATTGTTCATTTCGAACTTTCCTAGGGAGCAAGGTTACAAAAAGACGCCCGCCAGTAAACTCCAACTGACTGAGCGGTTCGTCCGAAAGGACGACAGACTGTCGCACAAGAATCGGTGAGAGAGGATATCGGCAAGATCTCCGGAAGCGGACTCCAAACAGAGTCGCCAACGAGCTCGATCGCCCTTAACAGGCCCTTCATCCGTGTTGGCCCACTTCCTTGACTTGAAAGGTTTGCTAGCAGTGTCCACATCAGCGCGGAATTAAACCGATCAGCGAGAGAAAAGTCAACGTCCAAATCCGGATCAGTGCGTAGAAAGTCAAAAGTTTTTCCGAAAGGCTAAGATTGTGTGAATTGGTTCAGAGCGTAACAGCAAATTGTGTTCCAAGAAATCCTTCGGTGTTGCGTTCGTCTGCCTGGCGATGAGCAAGAGTGCCCGTCGTACGGATAGGTTCTAACGATCCTTCGATTCACTAATCCATACTTCGACATTGTCTTCTAGAATCGTCAGTGGAACCGCGCCACTAGATAATACAACGTGGTGAAATTCACGGACGTCGAAGCGTGTTCCCAAGCGTTCTTCCGCTCGCTTACGCAACTCGCGAATCTTCAACTCTCCCGTCTTATACGCCAGTGCTTGACCGGGCCAAGAAATATACCGGTCCACTTCGGACGTGATATTATGCAGGGAAAGGGCCGTGTTTTCCGCCATGAACCGAATCGCTTGCTCGCGCGACCAGCCGAGATAGTGAATGCCTGTGTCGACCACCAGGCGACAAGCACGCCACATTTCGAAACTCAACCTCCCGAAGTCACTGTAGGGGTCCTTATAGAATCCCACTTCTAGCCCAAGTCGCTCCGAGTAGAGTCCCCAGCCTTCGACAAACGCCGTGAATCCAGCAAAACGCCGGTATTTCGGCAAGTCGGTCAACTCTTGCTGCATCGCAATTTGTAGGTGGTGCCCGGGAACCGCTTCATGAAAAGTGAGTGCCTCTAGCTCAAATAAGGGGCGGCTCTTCAAATCGTAGGTGTTCACATAATAAAAGCCGGCGCGAGTTCCGTCACCGGCCGGGGGCTGGTAATAGGCCGTCGTCGTCCGCGGTGCGATGTAGTCCGGAATTTCCCGAATGCCATACGGAGTTCGTGGCAGGACTTTGAATAACCGAGGAAGCTCGCCATCCATCCGCTTGCATACATGACCGACTTCCCTCATCAGCTGATCCGCACTTTGGGCATAGAATCGCGACTCCGACCTAAGGTATTTTATGAATTCAGCTAGGTCCCCTGAGAAATCGACTTTCTGACGAATGGCTTCCATTTCGGCTCGAATCCGTTTTACCTCCATCAGCCCGGTTGCATGAACCTGCTCTGGAATGAGGTCCAGCGTGGTGAATTTTCGAACTCGATGCCTGTAGAACGCCCGCCCATTGGGCAATGCGACCGCTCCCACGCTGCCGCGGCAGGCGGGAACGTATTCCTTTTGCATGAATTCGAGGAAGTCGCGGTACAGCGGAACGACGCTGCTGGAAATGGCCTCTGATCCTGCCTCGACCAACCGCTTTTGATTGGCTTCGGTGATCGTGTCAGGGAACTTCTGAAAGGGCTCAAACAGCAAGCTCTTAGTCGGATTATCAACGATGTGGTTGACGATTACATCTTGGTAACCTTCCAAGACAACTGCGGGCAGCACCAAGCTGCTCTTGATTCCTTCACGCATCAATTCCATCTGCTCCTGGCCGTAATGGCGAAAGGCTCGCAAGCGAGCTATATAGTTTTCGTAGTCCTCCGTATTGTTAAGAGGGACTTCACGGCGCAATTCTGGAAAATTAATGTGAAATCCTGAACGATTCGTGATCGGCATCAAGTACGTGCGGAATTCGTACTCCGCAATGTCGTCTCGCAGGAGCTTGCCAAAGATGTCGTAGTTGATTCGATCCGCTCGCGCCACTTCTTTCGAGTTGATAGATTCCAAACGTTTCAAAAACTGCTTTTTTGCGGCAAGTCGCCGGACTTGATCCTCAATCGTATCACTCGGTAATCGGTCATTGAAACGATGATCGCCCGCCTGCGTGGCGTACAACGGATCTTCGCGAACATCGAATTCCCAAGACTCATCCACCAGTTTGTTCAACTCGTCGGTGGCCGCGGCAAACCCAGGCATTGCTGGGACGAGAACCAGCAACAGGACAACTATCTGGGCGAACAACGAAATCAGTTGCATGCGGAGTTCCTAAGTAATGGTCGTAAATACAGTTTGTTAGAACTGGAATCCTAACCCACACTTCCTCAAGGGTGCCACTGGCAGCCGCCGGAGTAGGTTGGAAAGCCAAGTATTGTAATTTCGGCGGCAAGCCAGTGCAGTTCACCACACGAGTTCGGTGTGTGCATAGCCCGGCCGGGTTCGGCACTGGCTTACCGCCGAACGCGCAAAACTGGCTATCGTCGCAAACGTCGGCGGTGGCCAGCGGCACACTCGGTCATTTGCCTCACTGGCAGCCGCCCCTACATCTTCCATCTCTCCTAAATTCCGCCTATTCGGAATATTCCTCATGGTCCTCATAATCGGAGACCGATATGGCAGAAGTCGTACGGAACTCGGTCGGACGACCGATCCTGCGAAGCGCTGTCTTGAACGTGAATGAGGGCTACCACGATGCTGGTGATCTTGAGTGACCTGCATTTGAATGATGGAACAACCGGAGCGACAATATCCGCAGGCGCTTTTCAAGTGTTCCTAGATCGCCTGCGTGAAATGGCTTGGCGAGCTTCTTGGCGTGCCGACGGAAAATACCGACCGCTCGATCACATTGACCTGGTGTTGCTGGGCGATGTATTGGATGTCATTCGTTCCCAGCGTTGGCTAACGGCCGGAGTTCGCCCGTGGCACGACAGCAACTCCCCCCAAGTGATCGAGACGACGGCCGGAATTGTCGACGATATTCTGCGATGCAACGCCGATTCGCTACAGATCTTGCGAGCTATCGCGGTGAATGGCGCTGTTAGCATTCCTCAATCCAGCCAGTCCGGCCAGCCCATGCACGCCTCGGAACTGCGGCCCATTTCGGTTCGCACGTTTTACATGGTAGGCAATCACGATTGGCAACTGCACGTGCGCGGTGCTGCATACGACGCTATCCGACATAAGGTGATCCAACATCTTGGTCTAGCGAACTCCGCCACGATGCCATTTCCTCACGATCCGACGGAAGGGGATGAGCTGTTCAACGTTCTCCGCCGGCACCGAGTTATGGCTCGCCATGGTGATATATTCGATCCGTTGAACTTCAATGAAGATCGAAGCATGAGCAGCATTGGCGATGCGATTGTGATCGAGCTTTTGGGGCGTTTTTCACTGGAGATGGAGCGTCGGATGGCCAGCGACCTGCCCGCTGGGGTGCTGGCGGGAATCCGCGAAATTGACAATCTGCGACCACTCTTGATGGCACCTGTCTGGATTGAAGGGCTGTTAGAACGAGCTTGCTCGCGGCCCGCCATCCGAAAAGAAGTAAAACGCATTTGGGATAGTCTGGCTGACGAATTCTTAAACTTAACCATTGTGCGGGATCGCGATTCTTGGAGCCCGTTCGACCTCGTGGACGGATTGCAGCAAGCGCTCAAGTTTAGTAAACGGGTTTCAATAGGGTGGGCCAGTAAAATTTCGACCTGGCTATTGAGCCTGCGAGGGGCTTCATCGGAATCGTACTTCCAACACGCATTAGCCGAACCGGATTTCCGAAATCGCCGGGCGCGTAACATTATTTACGGTCACACCCATGCCGTGGAAAGCCTGCCGCTAGATGCGAGCTTTGCGGACGGGTATGTTTTGAATCAGATGTACTTCAACTCGGGCACATGGCGTCGCGTGTACAGGCCGACACAGTGGGCCCAAACCGAACACGAATTCATTCCCTCCGAGTCCATGAGCTATGTATCATTTTTCCAAGGGGACGAGCGTAGTGGACGGCCATTCGAAACTTGGTCAGGGACTTTAGGTATCAACGCCGGCGATCAGGTCCTTCATCGGCTCGACTCGGGACGCACACATGCCTCGGAACAATCGATTCCGGCACCAAACGTACCGGTTAGAGCACCTCACTTCCGTCCCGCAACTGCTCCAAGCTTTGCCGCCAATTCCCGTACAATCGGCTGAGTATCGCCTACAAATGCAGGCTGTCGGCGGCACCCTGTCGAGTGCCGGCGTCGCCGCAATCTATTTGGTTCACGGCACCGTCTTTGGCGAAGATCCCCTAGGCGTGCTCTGCGCAATGGCTCGGGTTTGGCCGGGACTAGCTAAGAAACTCCGCACGTTCCAGAAACGAACGGCGGATACGCTGGCTGGTGAATTCGGAAACTATTTACCGAACTTCGCCACCGAGTTCGAGCAGGCACTGTGCATTGAGGGACGAGTCCTTCTGCCGGTGCGGCTGTTCCATTGGAGCAGCGAAAACCATCACGTGGGCCGAGCTGACGGCGCCGTCCGACTTATCGACGAACTCGTATCCCGACCATTCAAGCCTGGGCAGCGAGTCTTATTATGGGGACATAGCCACGGTGGCAATGTGTTCGCGCTGGTGACAAATCTTCTAGCCGCCGATGTGATAACTCGCGAACGATTCTTTTCCGCTGCCAAATCGTACTTCCATTCTCCGCTATCTCGTCTCACGGACTTACCGCTCTGGGAACGAGTGCACAAACTGCTGTCCCAGCCTGGCAATCCTTTGGCCAATGTGGCCCTCGACTTTGTCACCTTTGGGACCCCAGTCCGTTACGGGTGGGATTCCGACGGATATTCTCGCCTGTTGCATTTCATTCACCATCGGCCCATATCAGAAGACCAGCCGTTTCGGGCGCCTTTTCCTCCGTCTATCGATGATATATGGTCGGCCGCTCACGGAGACGTCGTGCAGCAATTGGGCGTGGCAGGAACGAATGTACCTCGGAATTTTATTGCCTGGCGCACCTGGTTGGCCGACGGACGTCTGAACCGCCTATTGCAATCTGGCATCCGCCGCCTGGACGTGCTGGGTGCCTTACGCGATGGATTCCGACTGCCCGACGAAGGAGTAGTACTGCTGGTTGATTACGGACCGATGACGGGCAATCTGGCTCAACACATGGCCGGACATGCGATCTATACCAAGCTTGAGTGGCTGCTGTTTCACGCGCAAGAAGTTGCGAAGAGGCTGTACCCGTAGACAAATCTTTGGCAACGGTCCCGTGATGATTGGTCGGGCAGAGCACTAGACCTGGCCTGGCCTGCTCAAGAGGGACGATTTTGAGGGTCAATGTGTGTTTGCGATTTGGACGGTTTTTGTTCCGTTGCTGATTGTTGTTTGACGTCTACTTCTCGTCGGAGCGACAAGCATTTACCCCACCGGGGTTTCGTTCCACTAGCCCAGATTGCCTCGTTAGCGGCTACCCTGGGTTTTAGGTCACACAACAACGCCAACCCCAACGGGGTTGCGGCCGAGTCCGTGTTGGCTCTGACGCAACCCCTTTGGGGTAGACGAAACATTGATTTCGCTTCCCACGGTAGCCGCTAACGCGGCAACCGGGGCTAAGGGCCGCAGCCCCCTTGGGGCAGAAGACTTTTTTTGGAACCGAATCTGGATAAAACGTCGAGGATTGTGCCGTTGGATCTCGCGCA
>JANNPR010000356.1:0-5480 GCA_031400345.1 Planctomycetota bacterium
CGTTCTGTTTCAAGTCGAACCCTGTTTGGCTGCAAGATCTATCCGGAGTTTTCTACAGCCTGAGCAACGACATTTTCGCGTCGCCCCTTGGTCATTCGATGTTGGCGTATCCTCGCCTGCTCGAGGCGATGACCATGGCTACTTATTTGCTCGAACTGGTTGGCCCCGCTGTAATCTTTTGTCCCCTTGCAACCAGCAAATTGCGGATGCTTGCCGTGGCTTCCTTTTGGGCGTTGCATGCTGGATTAGGACTAACGCTTGCGATCGGACTGTTCGCCGTCATCTGCATGATCGCCTGGATTCCGGTGCTGCCAGGAGAATTCTGGGACTGGTGGATGCCACAGGTACCTCGGGTCAAAGAGAGGTTAGCCAGCCACTCGAGTCCGAGAGCGTTGAGAATGCTCTGTCAATTCCTGGATAGTCCTGAACGGCCTCGCTTGCGTTTACACCTAATTTCTAAGGCCATCATCACGGCTATGTTGGTATACATGCTGTTATGGAATACACGTGAACTCAACCCGGAGTATTGGGAGTCGCGCATACTTCCTCGCTCATGGAACTCGTTGGCGCGTATCACTGGACTCGAT
The DNA here is from genome assembly GCA_031400345.1 of Planctomycetota bacterium. Taxonomy (GTDB): domain Bacteria; phylum Planctomycetota; class Planctomycetia; order Pirellulales; family Pirellulaceae; genus JANNPR01. The sequence goes on from JANNPR010000356.1 coordinate 588, forward strand.
CAACGATGGAGCATGTTTGCCCCACTGCCCTCGACGGATGATGGTTGGTATGTCATGCAAGGGACTCTGCGCAATGGACAAATAGTCAATCTCTGGCAGCCCGACCAACCGTTGCCTTGGAAGAAACCAGCCAAGGTAAGTGCCACGTACGTGTGCCAGCGATGGCGAAAGTATCTCGATACCCTTAAGCAAGACGGATCTAGCAACGCGCGAGAATACTTCGTCCATTGGTTACGCAATCGCTGGAATCAGCAACAGGCGCGTGGAGATCGCCAACTAGAAGTAACCTCAGTCGAAATTGTATTTCAGCTGGAAGAAACCCCAAAACCAGGCGCGGGAGACTTTGAACCCATCCGCATTGAATTGTGGAAATGGGAATATGAGTAGATCGGTGGAGTTCAATCCCACCACCATTGACCGGCGTGTAGCTGGTCCAGTCTCACATTCTGACGGGCGTTGTTGATCTTTCCGTCTTCGTCCTTGAGCAAGTTGCCTGATTCCAAGGCCTGCTGGGTTTCAATGCGAACTCCCCCACCGATCGGGAACATTAACTTTTTTCCAGCCGCCACGGCATTGACCGCTGATTCCACGCGTTCCGGCGCGAGTTCGTTCTCGACACTGAATACCGCTTCATCTCCGAAGGTCTTCATATCCCAACCGATGCGATTGAAGTAGTCATGCTTTTGAATGAAGGCAGCGACCACCGAAAGATCAATCAGATTTCGCAGCTCCGCGTAGACAGGGACGGCAGCGGCGATCTCAGGATACTTCTTAGTGAACCCTTCCACGAATCGTTTGCCGGCAGAATCTGATTTTCCCGAACTGAAACGTGTTCCATCCGAGCCCACAACTTCATTTGCCCCGACTAACTTGACGGCCTCGCCCACCAATTCCATCGAAAGATCATCCTCAGCCACGCGCACGCAGTCGTATTTTGGCACAAACCACCAGCGTTGCATGGCGTTGGCGCTGGTCGATTTTGACTTTGCCAAATCAACGTAGGAAGCCAGCTTGACGGGGGTGCGTTCCAGACCAATCCCGATTAATTTCATTCGGTAGTCCGCCTCGACCAATATTTTCGCAAAGTGGGTTTTGGGTGACACTCCCTTGATCGTCACGTTTTGCAAACCCAAAGCGTCTCGCATTCCCCGGGCAACCATTTGAGCATTGCCTGCGTTTACACGGCTGGCTACCGAAGAAAAATACTGCTGCATATTCGCCAGACCTTGCTTAGTAGCGTCAATCGAACAACTGATGACGGCTGGCGCTTGGCCATTGGCGGGATGGGCCCTCAAGGCCACGACCAGATCTTCCAATCGCACCGTCGGGCGGCCACTTTCAATTCCAAGAACTCGACCAGATAGATCCGTAGCCCAACCTTCGGCAGGTCCCGCAATCACCAAATCATTCGTTTCTGGATAGAGGAATACGTATTGAATACGTGTGATGCCTGCGAGATTTAGCATTTCATCCGTAGGCTTTTTTCCTTCACTTCGGAGCACCGCAAGGGCTTGCTCCAAGCGGGTGAGCGATACCTTGCGCAACTTGCTAGTGGAAGCAATTTTCGGGTCGAGCTTTACTTGCGCTTCTTGAACTCGCATCTGTGACAGCTTGCCACCCTTATCGCCATACACTTTGGTGCGCAAGATACCCGCACTGTCGATGAAAACTCCTGACACGCCTGCAATCGTATTGTTTTGCTGCCCCTGTCCCCCTCCCTGTCCCCCTCCCTGTCCCCCTCCCCCCTGCCCACACACTATTGGGCAGACAAATAACCACGCAGCCGTTGCCACCAACACAAGACGCGAGGCAAAAAGGAATCGTAGGCGTGTCACGTGCAATCTCCACCTATAGGTTATTGGCCGATACGTTCCCGCCCCAGTATTTCTTGTGGTCACACTGAGGCAAGGAACGGTCTTTGATAAGCGTTGAGACGAACGGGAACTGTGATCTGGACCGTCAACTTAGGCTACATCTTAATTGGGTAATCTGGGCAAGGCAAGAAAGCCGCGTGCACGCTTTCATTTGCACTTTGCGACTGAATTGCAATTCACGCAGGGTTTCCGGGCTAATTTCGGGAGTTTCGCTAGGGCTGCACCGAGAAAAATATCTGAGCCGCCGACCGGATTGTCACTGTTGCGGAGGGGTGCGGGGTTCGCCGAGCGACAAGATCTTTTCGCAGAAATCTACAAACTGCTCTTGACCACATTTTTCGCCCCCAGTAATTATCCCGCCCTCGTCTCGCCGGTCTCGGCTCGTATACGGGTCTGGTTGCGAAAGAATGCGTCGCAGCGACGGATTGCGCTCCCTTCGTCGCCGAAGGCATCTCTATTCGCGGAGTCTCGCAACTGCAACTCGAAAGAAAGTGCAACATGCTTCAGCCACGCAAATACTTTCCACATCGGCGTGTAGCCGGTGTCCCCAAAGGAAGCACCATGAGCGGGAATAGCTTGCGCACGGCACAAACAATAGTCGTTTTGTCCGCCTGCATAACCGGAACTAGTTTCATTGCGTGGCCGACGAATGTCCTTGCGAATCAGGGAATTGCCGCATCCGTGGGATGGACATCCTCATTGATGGGTCAAGGAAATTCCGAGACGGATGCCGGGCGTCGGCGAGAAGCCGATAAGTGGCTACGGCAGGCGCGACAAGCGATGAAGGAAAACAACCTTGAGACGGCGAAGTATAACCTTGAGCGTGCCGAGAAACTCAATGCCAAATACGATTCGGTGATGGCTCGCTTGTCGGATACACCTGAGAAGGTGCGGAAAGATCTAGCCGCAGCGGAATCCAAGGCCGGGAAAGTGAACGCTGTACGAGGTCAGTCGCCGCGAGGTGAGTCGAGCGGCAAACCAAATGCGCCGCCTGCCGATCCCTATGCTTTGCCGGCTGGAAGTACTGTCGAACGAATGTCGGGAGACGCCAAGTCGCGGGCCCGAGATTTTCTGGTAAGGGGGCGCGAATCCCTTCGCGCAGGAGATATTCCCGCAGCAATCCACTGGCAACAAAAATCCCTGGCAACGGGTGCCGAGTTTTTTCAAGGTGAGTTCTCGCCTCGTGAATTTGAACAGGAGCTATTGCGCGCCGGAGTAACGCCTAATCTGTTGAGTCCCCCGGCCAGACTTGGCGAGCGCGAGCCGGCAGCACCGGGTACGCTGGCACCGTCTTCTATAGATCGATTCGCGGGCGAGATCCCCAGATCGTCCAATCGACCTGGAGCACCGGCGGCGTTTGAACCGCCACCCAGCGGACTCCGTCGTCTGCCCAGCGTTAACTCCTCCAACGCAAGTAGCAAAGAAGAAGCACTGCGATTAGCTGCACGAGCGCGCGCGGCTTTAGATCGAGGGGATTTAAATGGTGCTCGCGATATGGCCCAACAGGCGCAAAGCCTAAACATCCCGGACTCGGCGTTTAATCCTGGGGAATTGCGACCCTGGCAGGTATTGCTGGAGGTCGAAAGCTCGATTCAACGCCGAGGTGGCGTTCGTCCCGCGGCGATGTCAGAACCTTATGTCGGTAACGCCAATGACCGAGGCAACTACCCGGTTTCGCAGGGACTCTACCTGCCTTCGAACGATCGCTCGCGCGTCACGGCGGCTAACGCACAGGAGCCAACGCTTGCGAACCGTGGAGCGGGCGAGATATCACGTGGCGTGGAGTTGTATCAGCAAGGCCTGCGAGCTCTGGAGCAACAGGATACTGAATCCGCCGTGCGGCTGTTCTCGGAAGCCTGGCGCTTTGAGTCGGAGATCGACACACAGACCCGTCAACAGCTGCGAGACAAGCTCACACTACTGAGAGCCGCGTCGCAAACCTCTCCACGCGACACCCGCGAGCCCTCCACATTCGACGAGCCGATTATCGCACAACAACAATTGATTCGGTCAAAACTCTTCCGAGAAGTGACCAGCGAACAAGCCGCAGCCCAGAAACAGAGTGAAAACGATCCAAAGGGGGCGCTCGATCGCATGCAGCTGATGCGATCCAAAGTTGCACAAGCCGATTTGGATCAGGTCTCGCGCAATCAAATTACCGGCATGGTCGATCGATCGATCAAAGAACTGGAAAGGTTTATCAACGACAATCGTTCCGAGATCGAACTCCGGGATCGAAACGACGCAATTCTCAAGGAGATCGACACTGGCCGTGAAAAAACTTGGGACATGCAGAACCAATTGGCCAAGTTAGTGGAAGACTTCAACAAACTAATGGATGAGGGCCGCTTCGCCGAAGCGGAAGTCCTCGCCAAACAAGCTAACGAACTCGATCCCGACTCGTCCGTCGTGCAAAACATGAATTGGAAGAGCAAGTTTGCTCATCGATTCTCTGCACAGCAAAGCACCCGTAGCCGAAGCGAAGAGGGTTATTGGGCCGCCTTACAATCCGTCCAAGAGTCCGCTGAGCCCTTTGACGACCGGAACCCGATTGATTTCGGAGGTGCGAAGCGTTGGACTGAATTGACCTCGGGTCGCCAAAAGCGCTTTATGGAACAGCAAGGAAAACGGCTCACTCCTACGGAGGTAGAGATTCGAAAGGCATTACGGGAAAAGAAAGTTGAAGTCCATTTTACCAACCAACCCTTGGCCGAAGTTATTGACTCGTTGATCCAACTGACCGGTGTCAACGTTCACCTTGATCCCCAAGGATTGGCCGCGGAAGGAATCACGTCGGATACTCCGGTAACCATCAATCTTCAGCAGCCGATCACTCTGCAGAGTGCGCTCAACCTTATCCTCGAGCCATTGCGACTCAGCTATGTGATCAAGAATGAAGTGTTGCAAATCACCAGCGAGCAAACGCGAGATGCGAACACTTACACAGTGACGTATTACGTTGCCGACTTAGTAACACCGATCCCAAACTTCTTGCCCGACTATAACATCGGGCTTCCAG
>JANNPR010001119.1:0-4945 GCA_031400345.1 Planctomycetota bacterium
TTCGGTCTGCCCAGCGCGAGCTTGGGAATTGCCAAGTAAACGGTGATTTGGGATTCGCGTTGAAATCCTTCCTTGAGATCTACACGATCGAGCTCCCGACCTACTTCGGTTGCAATCAGTGTCCCATCTCGCAGCCGCGCATGGCACGTGGTTATTTGAATTTGGAAATTCTTCAACGCCTCGACACTCAGCGAAATCGACTGCACCCCGTAGTTGTGTGGGTTGTCCCAACGTTGTCCTGTTTCGATGAGTTCAGACCAATACCGATCGGCCGCTTGAAAGTGCTGCGGCCGGAGAAACATTCCCTCATACCAGTGCACCGGCAGATGCCGCATAATCTTGTCGACTCCTCAACTTGACGACCTTCTCTGCCATGAAACGGGTCGTATTCTAAAACAACGGCAGTTGTTTCCGCCAGACGACGATTTGCACGAATCGGCACAACCCGCATAATGGACCATTCCTACGGCTGTCAGTTAGTCCACTTCAGTTGAGAAAGTGCCAATATGTCACAAGGACGCGAGCAACCAGGAGGCCGAAGATCCTGGAAACGAGGCACCCTTGTCGGCCCCAAACCAGTGCAGTCCAAGCAAGGTCTACGCTGGTTGCTGACATTCGTGTTGTTAGCGCTGGTTGCTTGGTTCGTCTACAAAATCTGGCCCGATCCACGGGGAGATCGACCGCTGATTGTGTTGCCTGTCTCGGCGTACGATCGGCTCGTCGTCCCACAAATCGCTTACATTCGCGAGGATCTGGCCGCATTGAAGGCGATTGCGCAAACGGATGATCGAATGCAGTTTCGAGACCTGACGGCCCTCCAAAACGCGGCCAGTGTCGGAAATCTCAAGGAAGTTATCGGTCAGCTCGTTCGCAAACCGCAAAACGTTCTTATTTTGCAAATCACTGGGGAAGGCATTTCGGATGACGGCGTAGCGTATCTAGCATGCAGCGACTTCCAGCGTTCGGAAGGGGGTGGAGACGGTAGGCGCGCGATGAAAGATCTGCTTAAAGACATCTCCTCTAGCCCTGCCGCCTTGAAGCTAGTCATCCTTGATACGGTGCATGTGGGATATGATCCCCGTCTAGGCATCACTGCCAATGAGTTTCCTTTGTTGATAGCCGAAGAAGTCCGCAAACTGCCCGCCAGTTCAAACACCTGGGTGCTATTGGGATGCGGTGCCCTGGAGACCAGTTCTGTCGCATATGGTCAACAGCGTACCGTGCTGGGAATTGCGGTAAGTGAGGGCCTGTCAACGCTCGCCGATCAAACCGCCGAGGGAAACCGCAACAATTTCGTGAGCATGCATGAATTCTACCGCTACGTGCAAAATCGTTGCGGCAGCTGGTTCGATCCGGCCAAGGGTGTTTCCCAGACGCCTGTTTTACTGAAGGCTGGCGAAGGGGAAATTCGACTAAAACGAGGTATCTACGATGACAAACTCCACGAATTGGTTTTCGTAAAGCCGCGCCGCAACGCCACTGCGGATTCGGACGCCCCCGCGGAATCGACCACACCGAAAGAGCCGTCGACCACACCGACTGACGTCAAGCCAGACGACAAGACACCGTCATCTGAGGACCGCTCCGCACCCACAGACGAAAAGAAATCTGCAGTGCGTGCGCTGTTGCCTCGAGGCCCCCTGCTGGGTCTACCGCAAACGGCGAACAACAACTCAGGGACCAAAGTTCCCTCGACGGGCGCTGACGCCGCGCCAGTGACTGCGGTCGATATTGCAGATTTAATCAAAGCAGCTTGGCAGTTAAGAGACGAATTGCAGACAGCGGGTCGGTTCACGCCAATTCATGTGGCGCCCCATTTGTGGAGGGAGCTAGAGGCCACACTGTTGCACCATGAACGCTCCCTCCGGAGTGGGCGCGCTCCAGAAGCTGGGGACGACGAGGCAACCGCCAAAAGCATGCAGGCTGCACAAAAACGTCAATTGGAGACGATGGTAGGTGACTTAAACGAACTTCGGCAGGCCATGCAAAAAGGTGAACGCCCTTCGACACCGTCCACCGATTCAAGAATCGGCAATCGTCTGTTGGCCGCTTGGCGACGCTATGTAGACCAACAAAAGCCAACCGTCGAAGCTTACGATCAAGAGTCGCAATCGGAGGTGCAAAATGCCAAAGATGCTTGGTTGCGTTATCGGCAGCTGGTCTACGTGTCCCCCTATTACACACAAACGGTAGCGAACTACGGGATCTCGTCCGAACTGGATTCTCCCGTCTTTGGTCTACAGACCGACTTCCTTAATGCGCTTTTACAGACCCATGTCCAATGGGCGGAATTGCGGAGCACTGTTGGTGAACTTAGCGAGCCCCGCAAGCTTTCAGATTTCGTCAAATCGGTATCCGAAGCCGAAAGACGCCGTCGATTGTTAGATGAACAACTCCGCACCGAAGGAAACAATGCCCTGGCACAGTTAAAGGATCCCGGGCAGTGCCGGCGCATCAATGACCTGTTAAGCACGCCGCTGCTGGACCATGACCGACGCACCGAACTGGCTTCAACACTTATACAGACTCGCGACCGACCATCGTTTGCCATTCCTGGGATTGCACCGCGAAGTGGACTATCTCCCTCCACAAAACGCTGGCAACGACTGCTCGAACGCGTACAGGCCGAGCAACGATTAGTGCAGCTGATCGACCCGAAATTAGCAGGCGAACTTCTGCAGCAGATTTCGCGAGTCGACAGGTCCACGGGTGGTAATGGCAAAACGTCCAGCGACGCGACGCAATCGGATCTCTGGCAGGGTTATCGAGCGATTGCCAAGACTCTGCGCGAGTTCCATGTAAGCCTCATAAGGAACATTAACGAAGACACGTTGCTGTTGCTGGACGCCCGCGATGCCAACCGAGTTGACCTCAGCACGTTCAAGTTTCCCGAATTCCGAGTACGTCTTTTCACACCGCCCAATTTGACGCTGCAATTAGTGGACGACAGCGATACCGTATTGCAAAAGAATGCTGCTACGACCGTTCGAGTGAAATTGGTGGCTAGCCAAAAGTGGCTGCTCGATATGCCCGTGACAACCGAGTTTAATGACTCCTTGTTATCGGTCACAAAGCTCGTTGACAGTAACGTTACGAGCAGTGACGGTAACTTCATCAAAACCGTGTCGTTTGCTGTGACGCCTAAAGCAGAGCAAAGCAGCAATAGCGACGCACGAGCGCCACTGCGCATCAAGGTGACGTGGTCGAGCGGCAACCAACCGAAGGGAGACGACAAAACCTATCGGTTCGCACTCCCGCAGGCCAACCGAGTCGATTTGGAACTCGTGCGTGTCGGCGCCGCAGGTTTTCAATACGACGACAAAACAGGAAGTCATCAGGTCGAGCTGTTTCCCAATCACAAGACGAGCTATCAACTTCGCCTTGTGAACAAGTCGGGACAAGCCAAGTCTGTGAAGGTTGAATTATTTCGAATTCCGTTGAAGGCGCGAGGAGCGACTCTCGCTGGTCAGATTTCCCTAGAAACGAAACAATTTGTTGAAGATACCGCCACCGGCATCGTCACTGCCGACCTGGTGGGCGCGACGAGTTCGCCGATCGCTCTGCCCACCGACCCTTCCAAGTATGAGGTCGTGAAACTGGCTTCTCCAGTCGCCGCCTCTCCACCTGTAGCGGCGACACAACCCGTGGGAGCTCAACCGGCCGCGGCGACCGCTCCGTCGCCGACGCCTCGATCTTTTGACGTGGGACGGGGAATGCTAGTCGTCGTAACCAACACGCAAGACCCGAAAGATCGCTGGCTCAAATGGCTGCAATTCACCCCGCTCGAGCCGAAACAGTATGTCAAACCGGAAGTCGCTTACGATCCGCGCAGTCGTCGTATTCTGGTGACGGTACGACCAAAAGCCGATCAAGACGGCGATCGGCAACCGCTGCCCGGCGATGATTCCGTAAAAGTCACTTGGGATATCACCGACGCCGACATTGCTGAAGGCACCAAGAAACTGTCCGACTCACTGGATTCGACTAAGGAAGCAAGACTTTTTGTTCCCGTTTCTCCCGACAATGAAAGTCGAATTGTCAAACTCAACGTGGATGGGTATCCGCGGGCATTCGTATATCAAGTTTCATGCCCTAAAGACGATTCCTCGAACAAGCCAATTCCTGGTTCCGATGTCCGACGCACTACCAAAAGTATTCGAATCGTTGGCGTTTCCGTACCAAGTCAGAAACGTGAGTACCTATTCCCGCCATATATTCCGGTTGAGGCGCCAGTCGAAGGTAAAGCGGAAAAAGTTCCATCGAAGCCAACCGAATTACCGCGCAACGGCAAGGCGATCTTTGCCGCCCCTTGCGACCCCATCTTGGTTCGCCTTCAAGCCGACTTACCCATTGGTTTTGTCGAGACACAGGAACAAATCCAAGTATCCATTGGCGCATCGTTGACCGGTGTACAAAAACTGTTTACCGATCGGCAATTCGCCATCCAACTGACCAGTTTTGGAGAGCAGGGGGATGTCGAGTTCTTCTCCAAGGTCACAGACCTTGAGGTACCCGTGGATCCGGGCAGCTTAGAGAACGAAGAAACCTACATTGAAGCGCGAGTGATTCTGGCGCGCAATGAAGAGCAACCCGATATTGCTCGCATATTGCTCGATTCCGACAAGCCGCATATCGAACCATCAAGCGGTACGAAAATCGTAACGAAAGACTCGAAATCGAACATCCCGTTTGTCGTTCGCGACGTCTCGGGAGTTGCCATGATTGAATATGGCGTTTCTCTCGATGGCTCGTTGGACTTCGACCCGGCCGCCATCAAAAGAGGCTTTCCACAGGCAATTTCGAAGGCGAATCGCCATCAAATCGACTTGGAATTCGACTCCAAAGGACTGGAGGTTGGCAAGTATCTTTTGTTGGTCCGTGTCACCGACAAGGTCGGACACCCCAGTCTTATCACTCCAGTCACATTGCAGGTCCGTCTACCGGT
>JANNPR010001159.1:0-9897 GCA_031400345.1 Planctomycetota bacterium
CCAAAGTACCACAAGCCCAAATTTACCAGAGCCCACACGGAGTGTGCCTACTACAACAGTTGAATTACGCCAACCTGCCCAAGCGTCGAACGAGCCACTCCAAGCAAAGCACCCCACAGATCAAACACATTAACCAGGTCATTAGGTGTTGTTCGAAGTCTCGATCTGGCGTGCCGGGCAAGTAGGTAACTTGGTCTCGCGGATCAATGATATTTACCAGCGGGGCCGATCGAGATGCGTCTTGGCCCAGCGCTGTATCGAGACCCACATAGTATTTTCCGCCTGTCTTGTCAGCGATTTCTGCCAACAAGGCGTCGTTTCGTTCCGGTTTTTCGGTTTCTAGTTGCGGGGCCAGGACGCGAATTTCGCGAGTCAGCATTTCTTCCTCGGGGCTATCTGGAGGCCGAAGTTCAATGCGATAGTCGCCGATCTTTTGTGCTGAAAACGATCCGAAGTACGTCCCTTGGCGAGGAGAATCTTTGAGTCGCCGCATCACTATCCCAATACGCGTCCCGTCGCTATGTGACACTGTCGCTTGCACGGATTCCGCTTGCAGCGGTTGATGTTGAGCGTCGTTGAGCATGGCACGAATTTCCACCTCGTCTCCCAGCAAACAGCGGTCTTTTTCAACCAACAGCACGCCTCGGCTGGAATCGCGTAACAGTCGGCCCTGAGATATCCAGCGTATCAGCTTGGTGTAGAACGCTTCGAAATATTTCTCATGGATGCCTCGCATTCGCCAGATTTCGCCACTGCCCATGAAGAACACTCGGCCCGCCCCGTAAAAATGTCCTGCCATATAGACAGGCTGCTCGCGATCCAGCGAGGCATCAGGATCTGAGAATCTGGCGAATACTCGGGCCCCTGGTTTGGCATCCTTAACGGCATAGTAGCCATATACACCCGGAAACGACTCCCACGCCTTCTGGCTATCCAGGGGAGTATCTTCCAGCCACAGGAACTCGCCTTCCAGGCCATCACGAGTAAATTGCAGCGGCCAGGGAGACGACGACCCAAACTTGCCCAGCGATAGTGTGGCAGCTCCGCGACTATAGAACACGACAGGATACAGAGCCTGAATTTTGTCCAACCGAGGATCGCTTCGTATTCGGCTAGCCCAGCGTGCCGTATTGACGGTTCCTGCAACCACGATCAAACCACCTGCTTTTTCCGCAAGCCATCGATCGAGCAAGTCGACTTGCAGTTCATCGAGCGCGGTCCAGTCCGGATCGAAAGCCACGATCGCATCGTAACGAAATAGCTCATCCGCCGTTTTGGGAAACTCAAACAACACTTCATCTGCTTCCTGGGAGATGCCAGGTTTTCCAATTTGCAGCAACACATCAACATCGACGGACTTATCTCGAAACAGCATGTTTCGTAGAAACTGAAAGTCGTGCATGGGACCACCAGCAACGAGCAAAACTCGGCTGCGCCGCTCGACAATCTGGACGGTGGCCATCTTCTGGTTATCGGTGTCATCCAGGTCTTGCTCGGGTGCGGACACCTTGAGTTTGAACTCGCGTCGTCCTTGTTCGTCCGGTGTAACTTCAAATCTCAACACGGCGACTTCACCGTCGGCAGGAAGTTTTACCCGCTGTTCTTCTTCGAACTTTTCTGGTGCGGCGGCGTTGGGGTTTTCTGCCACTCGAGAGGACAGCTCAACTTTGACGGTCCGCCCGGCGAAGCCATAGGCCTGCAAGTAACCGGTCACTGTAAACCGGTCCCCCGGATAGACTCGCGGTGGAGCTTCAAGATCCACGACCCGGAGATTGATCGGGCGTTTCTCACTTCCCAATCCAACGGGAAAGACGGCAATCCCCGCCTGACGCGCCAGGGCGACCGACTCGGCTGCGGGACCACCGGCATTTTGAGCGCCGTCCGTTAGCAAGACAATGCCGGCAATGGAACCTCCGCGTTCCTTGCCAACGATAAACTTGATTGCATCCCCAATTCGAGTTTCGAATCCGGTAGTCTTTAGGTGCAAATCCCAATCGACGACTGTTTCCTTGGCGATATCCGAGGTTGGAGTAGGGTTTGGTTGAGCTGTCAGCGGGGCAGGGGAGGTGGTCAGACCGAGAACGACTCGCAAGTCAATTTCGGGATATCGCAAATTAATGACGGCCAAAATCACCAGAGTCGCAATGCCCGACAACATCGCCACCAAAAGTGCCCACGATCGCGGCTCACCGCTGGCAGACGCCGGCCGTCGCTTCGCTAACGCCATGATTCCCGCAACCGCCGCTATGATCGCAAAGACACCGGCCACGAGCAGTCCCAACTTGGCCGCGCGAGGTCCACCACCGCTCGTACCCGTTTCCAGGGTTAGGTTGGGCTCCGATTGACTTTCTAACTGGGAATAGGCAGCGACTTCCGTTGGTTTTGCGCCCTGGTCGAAGCGATAGACCGCGACGTCGTGCTGCTTTCGAAAATCACGCAGCCATGTTCCTTGGGCCAAAACTTCCTTGACCCGCGCAATGCGGCTTGGCCCTGCCGTGGATGTGGGATCACCATCCGGAAGCGCCATGCTCTGGCTGGTATCAACTAAGACAATCAATCGCGAATTCTTAACTACGCTCCGCTCCGATCGTTTTTCGAGATCGAAGAAGAACATCAGCATACCGACGAAAGCGAGCAGTCGCAGTACGATCAATAAGGCACAGACGGGCCGTGGCAGGTCTTCTCCATCACGGCGGTACACCCAAATGATATAGCTGGCGACCACCAGACAGACCGTCGCCATCAAAAGCCAATGCCACCATTCCGACATCGACTGCAAGCGCGAAAAACGATACGAGATCTTAGTGCCGTCCATTGCGGCCAGAATTGGCATCATCAGCGGACGGCTCCTCGAGCAGGGTGGTAACTAGTGAAGTAAGCCATCAGCTGCTCTCCAACCAATAAGGCTACCAATGCCCACAAAATTTGCATGCTGTGATTGTATCCGGCTTGGGCAATCGATTCGTAGGGCAACTCCTCCGCGCGAAGGAACTGAGCACGAACGGGCTCTAAGCGAGTCAGCAATTGTTGTGAATCGCTCAGCGCGAGATTGCTTTCCCGTGAGTCGACGTTAAACGCGAATCGCTGGATATCTGTGGAACCGGCATGGGCGGTTGCCCACGCCTCATACACTCCACTTAAGTCAGTCCCGTTAGCAAGCTCGTCGGCATTTTGGGGAGTGCCCAGACTAGCGATCACCAATTGCGAATCGTTGGCCGCGTCCTTGGTAATCCGGTCCACCGTCGACGTTGGCTGCCCATTTGGACCCGGCGATACAAATGTAATATTGGCACGAAACTTCTCTTTGTCCAATTGCACGTCCAAGGGAGAACCCACGATACGTTCATCTAGGCTGCGTCCAGCAGATGCCAGATGGGACTGCAGCTTCAGTAACGCCACGACAAAGCTGGGATCGTTTCCCCAATTATTCCACTTGGGGGACAATGTCGTCAGGAAAATGACCACACGCCCCTCGCCAAATTGTCGTTCGCAAGCAAATGGCCATCGGTTTCGAAGACGCGCAATGACCGCGACACCGGATTCAGGAGTTGGTTGCCAATCGCGCGGTGGACGCAGAAATCGCTCCACCGACACCAATCGAATTAAGGGATTGCGCTCTCCTAAGAAAGGCTGAAATATCGGATGGTCGGAGACTTCAATATCTGGAACATTCTGTTCCGAATCCACAGCCAACAAGTCATCACGTTCCAAAGGCAAGGGCATCAGCCCTTTTCCATCACGATACAGTCGTTCGTTGTACAGGTCCACGATCACGTGTTCGCCTACAAAAACGCCAAGGCCACCGCCGGCTCGAACAAATCGCTCCAAATTCTCGACAGCTAAATTATCCAGACTTTCCACGTCCAGCAGATAAACGGCTCGGTAGCGGGCCAATTGTTCGGCATTGGCATCGCGCAGAAATGAGCTGGGTTTGATATCAGGCAGGATGCCCGTAACGGCTCGCTGGCCAGGTTGAAAAACAGAACTGAGAAAGTAGGCATTTCGCTGCTTTGGATCTCCATCGATGACTAGCACCGGTTCACCGGGCCGCATATCGATCACCGTCCAACGATGGTTGTCCGCAGCGATCGGATCCTCTGGCAGAATTGCCTCGACAACATGTTGCCCCGGTTTGGGAAACATCACCTGCACTCGCCTGGTTACCGTTTCGCCAGCCGGGATTTCGTCGATTAGAACAGAAGGGGGCTCGTCTACCGTACCTGAAAGCTTTCCGGGTGCCGCGGCGCTGGCTTCGTCCGCATCGAAGTAAGTCGCACGCAGCTTCAGCGTCACCTTCCGCGCCGCTTCCTTGCCGAAGTTCTTCACGGTGACATTTACAAACAAGGGCACTCCGGCTGCGCGGGTGTCTTCAGCGGCGGCCAACCGGGTTATAGCCAAGTTAGGCTGCTCCGCTCGAACGCAGCTAATTAAACGAATTTCACTGCCGCCTGCTGCGAGCTCCTTGAGTGACTCACGAATTGCTGCCGGATCTTTCCAGTCTGCGTCTCGAAAATCGGACACGACATAAATGACGCGATTTTCATCGGAGCGTTGAAGCGCCAATTGTTTGACCAGGTTCAATGCCTCCAGCGGGCCGAGGGCCAAATGTGTGGCTTGCATACCCCGGCGGAGTTCTTCTAATACCATGTCGAAATTGGAACCCACCGGCTCGGCACTCAAGTCCGCGAACGGCTCGCCGGTTGGTTTTCCGTCTTCTAATGCCAGGCCACTACGTGCATGCGAAAATCTCAACAAGGTGAATCGCTGACGGGTCTCCTGCTGCATGGCTCGCGAGCCAATTTGCGAAACGCTTTGCAGCGCCAAATCAAACGCCGTCGAGCCTCCTTGGCGCTCGGACATGGATAGGCTGTCGTCCAATACGACGTAGTGATGAGTATCCTTTCCGCCGAACAAGGCAAACCATTGATCGTGCGTTACCCATTGGGCCAACATCGCCACTGCCAAGACCACGGCCGCCATTCGCATGAGAAGTAACAGCATCTGACGCAGCCAAATCCATTTGCGATGCTTTCGGTAGCTTTGCAGCAAGAACTCCATGGCGGCCCACTTCACCCGCCGGTGCCGCATAAGATTAATGAGATGGATCAAAACTGGAAGCAATGCCAGCAGGAATCCCCAAACAAGTCCTTGGTGTATGAATTGCATGCCTACGGTTTTCCTGAGTTATCACACGAACAGACCAGTTGTCCACACCCCGGGCAGCCACTACCGTACTTTTGTGCTAAGGCCTGGGTCAGGTCGACACCAGCGACGTTGGCAATAGTCGTCAGCCAGGCAATGACGTCGGCAAATTCGCCCATTTTCTCTGCCGCTGATCCAGTCTTGAGAGCCGATGCTAACTCGCCAACTTCCTCAATGAACCACATGAAAGTGCCGTCGATCCCCCGAGCCACGTCCTTTTCATAATACATCTTACGAATCAAACGCTGAAAATCGCCAAACGTAATGCGAGCTGTCTCTGTCTGGTTGTTCGATACGGGGCTGTTACTGGGTTGGGTCATGCGGCACGACGATGTAAACTGTTGCGATATCCCGAAGCCAGATAAACTATAGGCAAATTAGTGATGGTTGATCTACTGCCGTAGTGTGCCACAGGCAGCCGCCGGCAAAAGGTTGGACGTGCAATGACGTTCCTTTCGGCGGCAAGCCAGTGCTGTAGGGTCGAGATTAGAGGTTAAACGGAGGACGTCGGAGCGGTAACTGTGGGCTGGCCTTAATGTCGCTGCATGCACTGGCTTGCCGACGAACGAGCTTCGCTGGCTATCGAAGCCAACTCCGTCGGCTCCAGTGGCACACTCGTGAACCCAATTAAGTTTTAAATTAGCGTCCGACGGAAGTTCAAACATGGCAGAGTTTACCACAGTCGCCAAGGTCGGTGATATTCCTGACGGGCAAGGGATGGCCTTCGCTGTAGACGGTCGCATGGTTGCGGTTTTCAATGAGGGGGGAGCCTATTCCGCCATCGACGACTTTTGTCCGCACATGGGAGCGTCGTTGGCCGGTGGTTTTTTGAGCCAAGGCGTCGTAACTTGTCCCTGGCATGCCTGGCGATTCAAAACGTGCGATGGAACATGGTGCGATAATCCCAAAATAAAGATAGATCACTTTCCAGTCCGCATCGTCGAAGATGAAATTCAGGTTTTGATCGAACCAAAACAGCCAATGACGGCCTGAGTCCACGAATTGCTGATGGATCATGTCACACGCGAATAGTATCCGGCAAGATAGACCGCCCACTAAAAGACGGCGTTGGTTTTTCGTTGCCTGTGCCAGCATTGCGATGCTGAGCACGGGGGTTAATTACAGCCGTGCGCAGAATCGGGAGCCCACGACCGATCTCGCCGCGAGAGAGCCGATCTCCGAATCGACTAAACCTTTGCGACGTCAACTTTGGATGGATTCGCGAGTTATTGGCTCACCGGATCCGACGCCTCCCTTCCAACTCCATCGAGTCTTTCCAGACTTAGCCTTTGACAAGCCGCTATTTATTATCAAAGATCCGGCTACTGAGCGCCTGCTGGTCATCGAAGTGAATGGGAAGATCTGGGAAGTTACACCCGATACCACTACGACGTCCCAGTTGTTTTTTGATGTGGGGCGAGAAACCTATTCACTGTGTTTTCATCCCAACTACGCGGACAATCACTATCTGTTCATCTTTAGCAATGGCAAATTCGACGGTAAGTCCCAGAATCGTATCTCACGGTACACGATTCAGAACGAGTCGCCGCATCGACCCGATCCATCCAGTGAAATGGTGATCCTGCAGTACGAATCGGCCGGGCATAACGGGCATCACGTCTTATTTGGTCCGGACGGACTGCTTTACATCAGTTCTGGTGATGGCACCGTAGGGATGGATCCGGAATTGGATGGACAGGACGTATCGAATTTGCGTAGCGCTATTTTGAGGGTCGATGTAGATCGTCCCCAGGGTGGCCAAGCGTACTCGATCCCGGCCGACAATCCGTTTCGATCGCGTGCGAACACACGACCGGAAATCTGGGCGTTCGGTTTACGTAACCCCTACCGCATGGCATTTGATCCGACGAACGACAAATTATGGGTTGCCGATATTGGTCAAGATGCGTGGGAGATGATTTACCTGATCGAACGAGGCATGAATTGTGGTTGGAGCATCATGGAAGGCTCGCACCCGTTAGCTCTCGACCGGGCTCGTGGCCCGGCCGCGATTTCAGCGCCGATCATCGAGCATCCACATAGTGAAATGCGATCGATCACGGGTGGATATTTCTATCGGGGTCAACAGTTTCCCGAACTGCGAGACGCATTTCTTTATGGAGATTACGATACAGGCAAGGTATGGGCGGCGAAGTACGACTACGTGCAACAGAAAGTGGCCTGGCAACGCGAGCTGGCAGACAGCACGATTCGCGTCCTCTCCATCGGCGAAGACAAGGATGGCGAGCCACTAATCGTTGATTTTGCAGAGGGCGGCTTGTACGAGTTGAAACGAATCCCACCGGAGAAGGCTGGCCCGCCGTTCCCGCAGAGACTGAGTGAAACAGGGATTTTCGACGACGTTCCGGCACATCGAGTTAAGACAGGACTAATTCCCTATCGAGTCAACGCCGCACTATGGTCGGACGGCACAATCAAAGAGCGATTTCTGGGTCTACCGGGCGACACGCAGATGGAATTCACTAACCCGGATGATTGGCGCGCTTGGCGTTTTCCATCTGGTACCGTGCTTGTCAAAACATTCTCGCTCGACGCCGAGCTTGGCAATCCGGCCACGCGACGCCGAATTGAAACTCGACTGCTAACCCTGCAAGTTGGCCCCGTTGGTGGCGAGTGGGCTGGCTATACGTATCGCTGGAATGATCAACAGACCGACGCTGAGTTGGTCGCCAAACCCGGTGAAGATATTCAGTTCACCGTTGCCGACCTAAGTACGAACAAGGGTCAGCGGGAGGTTAAGTGGCACTTTCCCAGTCGAGCCGAATGCATGATGTGTCACACGCGAGAAGCTCGATACGTTTTGGGGCTGACCACTTTGCAACTGAATTGCGATTACGAATATGAGGGCACTCGGGACAATCAAATCCGAACATTCGAACGGCTGGGTCTATTCAAAAAACGGCCGACGAAGAGTCCAGAACAATTGTCGCGAATGGTGGATCCCTACGATATTTCGCAACCACTGGAGCAGCGGGTCCGCTCATACCTACATGCGAATTGTGCCCACTGCCATGTCACCAACGGCGGCGGGAATTCAGAACTCGTCATCGACTACTTGACCCCACTTAAAAAGACACAAATCATGGATGTCGTTCCGCAACACAAGGGGTTTTCCCTTGCTGACTCACGGCTGATCGCCCCGGGATCGCCCGAACGTTCATTGATTTGGCACCGTATGAAGGTTCGGGGCCGTGGCCAAATGCCGCCGCTGGCAAGCGCTGTAACAGACCAGGCCGCCGTGGAGCTATTTAGCCAGTGGATTCGGTCATTGCCGGCGTCGTCCGATGCTAGATCGTGCTCGGAGCGGTGAAGAGAGTGCGGGTGTTAGTGTGTCACTGGCCGCCGCCGAAGTCGGCATTTGATGTTCTGCAAAGGCCAGTTCGGCGGCACGCCAGTGCCGAAGAACGTAAGACAGGCTAAACGACAGACCGAGACACCCATGAAAGACTCGTCCCGCTACGAACTGATATGCAACCAATGCCATAAACATATGGTTGTCTCCTCAGCACAACTGCAGACACGATTGCGTTCCGTAGGACTTCTCAAGAGGGCTCCTGCCGAAGATTCACTTTTGGATCAGCTTCTAGGAGTAGCCACTGGCAGACTGGTTTGTGAAGCGTGTGGACAAGCGGACATGAGAGTTGATCCAGTGGTCGATGACGAGGTCGACTGGAATGACCCGATCTTGTGTCAAGCCTGTCGGCAGCCAATTTCTCGGGAACGACTCGAGGCCCTGCCACAGGCTACGAATTGTGCGGCATGTCAAACGAAGGAAGATACCCAAGGCGGGCTAGAAGAAGAGCGAGAATACTGTCCCCGCTGCGGCTCGGAAATGAACTTGGCGCCACGTGTTCGGCAAGGAATCACTCGGTATTATTACAGGTGCGAACAATGCCGACGTTGAATCCAATCTGCTCACATGGCGTTCTGCTGTGCTTGCTATTCATCAGCGTGGGTTGTGCACCTGAACGTAAAGCCCCCGATACTCAACAAGCGCCGACGCAACAGACCGACCCGCCGGAACTCAGTTTTCGGGAACAGCTAGATGACCTTCGGTCCGGGAGTCGGGATAGCCTGGTTGTCGAGCAGTCGCGCGTAGTCGACGAGGATCTGTCCGAAGTGCGTGACCTCCCCGCACTGAAGCTCATTTCCATTTCGCGCGGACGGTTTTCCGACACCGGAATTCTGAACTTCGAGCATCTCGACAATTTGGAACAGCTGAAGTTGCGACAGGCGCGAGTCGAGGACGACGGCGTAAAGCACATTTGCCAATTCGTATCGCTTCGCGTTCTTAACTTGCCGCAAGCGAATTTCACGGATGCTGGGCTAATGGAACTCGCTCGCTTGTCCAATCTCGACCTACTGCGATTCGGTAGCCCGCGAGTTACAGACGCGGGTATGGAAACGATTTCCGGTTTACCGAAGCTCCGATATTTGCACTTGATCAACGTGCCCATTACCGACACAGGCTTGCTGCAACTGGCCAAACTAAAGAGTCTGCAGTCGTTGTACGTCGATGGAGCCCAGATTACCGACACAGGGATCGAAAAACTGTTGCAAGAACGTCCGGATTTGCATTTCCACGTCAACCAGCTTCACCACGGTCGCGATCCGCATCGTCACGAGCATTAATCGGCAGTCGGCAGTCGGCAGTGGACAGTCACTGTCCACTGC
>JANNPR010001197.1:0-12786 GCA_031400345.1 Planctomycetota bacterium
TAACAAAGCCAACATTTGGAACGCTTCAGATTCTAGCACAGCAGTGGACAGTCGGCAGTGGACAGTCGGCAGTGGGCAGTCGGCAGTGGGCAGTCGGCAGTGGGCAGTGGGCAGTGGGCAGTGGGCAGTCGGCAGTGGGCAGTCGGCAGTCGGCAGTCGGCAGTCGGCAGTCGGCAGTCGGCAGTCGGCAGTGGGCAGTCGGCAGTCGGCAGTCGGCAGTCGGCAGTGGACAGTCGGCAGTGGGCAGTCGGCAGTGGGCAGTCGGCAGTGGGCAGTCGGCAGTGGGCAGTGGGCAGTGGGCAGTGGGCAGCCGACCTCCGACTTCTTCCATCTTGACGTTCGTTTCGGCCGCGGTCAGGATGCGTGCCATTGATTGCCAATCTGAAATACAAAATGACGTCTGGTGAAGTTCCCCCAATCAGGCTTTGGTTCCGAGGATTCTAAATGTCAACTTCTGGCGCAAAGCGAGTGTACTTGGCGGCCGATTTGGGAGCCTCGAGCGGCCGCGTTGTTGCCGGTAAGTTTGACGGAAGTCGGTTAGAACTGGAAGAAGTACACAGGTTTTCAAACGGCGGTGTGGTCGCTAACGAACGGCTTTATTGGGATATCTTGGCACAGTGGACTCACGTTCAAAACGGACTTCGGCTGGCCGCGGGCCGCTACGGAGACTCGATCGCCAGCGTAGGAGTCGATACTTGGGGAGTGGATTTTGGATTATTGGGCCGTGGTGACGAACTGTTGGGCAACCCCTATCACTATCGCGACAAGCGGACGAACGGAATGCTTGAGCGGGCATTTTCTATAGTCAGCCGTGCGGAGATTTTTGAGGCAACTGGTTTGCAATTCATGGAATTGAATACTCTGTACCAATTACTGTCGATGCGATTGGAAAACTCCCCCCTGCTAGATGCGGCGGAATCGTTCCTGATGATCCCTGACCTTCTGCATTGGATGATGACGGGCCAGAAGGCAAACGAGTTTACCAACGTCTCGACCACTCAATTCTACAATCCGCAAACACAATCCTGGGCTACGAATTTATTCGACCGGTTTGGACTTCCCAAGCGAATCCTAGGTTCCGTTGTGCAGCCGGGTACACGGCTCGGAAAATTACGGCAAACGGTGGCCGAGGAGAGCGGTCTGAGAGATGTCGAAGTCGTATTGCCGGGCACGCACGACACAGCCAGCGCCGTTATGGCCGTTCCTGCCAGCAGCCGGCCAGGTCAGATGCCCAATTGGTGCTACATTAGCAGTGGCACGTGGTCCTTAATGGGAATTGAGGCTCCCACACCAATTATTACAAGCCGCTGTCGCGAATTGAATTTCACCAACGAGGGTGGCGTGGGCGGTACGACCCGAGTTCTCAAAAACATCGCTGGTCTATGGGTCGTCCAAGAGAGCCGACGGGTATGGGGCGTTCAGGGCAAGGATTACAGTTGGACGGAATTGCAGGAGCAGGCTGCCGCTGCGCCTATCCATACCTCGCTAATCAATCCCGATTCGGCCGACTTCTTAGCTCCTCGCGATATGCCGGCGGCCATTCGTGCGTTTTGCGAGCGAACAGGGCAGGCAGCGCCGAATTCCGTCGGTGCAGTGATTCGCACCGCGTTGGAAAGCCTGGCATTGCGTTACCGCATGGTGTTGAACTGGCTGGAAGAGCTTTCCTCAACGCACATCGAAACGATTCATATCGTCGGAGGTGGAGTGCAAAACGAGTTGCTCTGCCAAATGGCGGCGGATGCTTGTGGAAGGCGAGTCCTAGCAGGTCCAATAGAAGCAACTGCCATTGGAAACATAATGATGCAAGCCGTTGCAATCGGAGACATCGACTCGATTGCTCAGGCGCGGGAAGTAATACGTAACAGCCTACAAGTTCGAGAATTCCTTCCTAAGGATAGCCAGTCTTGGGAGCAACCGTTTGAAAGATTTGTAAACCTGGTCAACGCTTAGATTGGAAGTTCCCAAAGCGTATCAATAAAGAGGCCCTTCGTAGGTGGGGCAGGTACCTACGAAGGGCAGAAAGGAGAAACCCAAAGTAAATGGGGCAGGTACTTACTAAGGGCCCAAGCTTGGCGAACCAAGCTTGCACGGCCCATTTTGCCAGTAGACTTACAAATTGCAAGCCTCTGCTTAATGATTTTTTGATGATTTTTATTCCCCCCGCATGATAGTACAACTTCAACCCCGTCCGTGATCTGCGAAGCGTAGCTGGAGAAGTCAAATGTCGTTGGACGTAGTGGACCTGTTATGTGACTTAGTTCGCATTCCCAGTGTAAACCCAATGGGAAGGGCAGTGTCCGGCAGTGAGTACTACGAACATGCCGTGACGAACTACCTCGAGGGGCTGTTTGGCAAATTGAATTGGCCGTTTGAACGGCAGGAAGTCGAGCCGAACCGCTGCAATATTTTCGCGAGAATCGAGGGCGTCCGGCGGCCGGAAGACGGGGGCGCCTTGATCGTCTTCGAGGCACACCAGGACACGGTTCCGGTAGAGGGAATGACCATCCCCCCTTGGACGCCACAAGTAAAAGACAATCGCGTCTACGGCCGTGGCGCGTGCGACATCAAGGGCGGAATGGCAGCCATGATCGCGGCTCTGTCGCGACTTGCTGAACTGCGGCCAGCAGACATGCCAACTATGATCATGGCCTGCTCTGTAAATGAAGAGCTCGGATCTTCAGGCGCTATTCAGATGGCCAAAAGCTGGGCGGCTGGCCAGTCCAAAATAGTTCCCCGTGCTCCGGACGCAGTCATCGTCGCCGAACCAACGAAACTAAACGTCGTCTTGGCCCACAAAGGGGTAGCTCGTTGGCGTTGCCATACACGTGGCAAGGCGGCCCACAGCTCTCGGCCAGAGAATGGTGAAAATGCGATTTACCACATGACCCGAGTCGTACAGGCGTTCGAGGAGTATGCCAAAAACATAGTCGGAACGTTGGGCCACCATCCCTTGGTAGGTAGTCCTACTCTCAGCATCGGGTTGATCGCTGGCGGAATAAGCGTCAATACGGTGCCGGATACTTGCACGATCGAGATTGATCGGCGGTTACTGCCAGGAGAGAATCCCAACGCCGCGCAGCAACACGTCATCGATTTCATAGCACAACGTATCCCAAAACACTGCCGCATCGAACACGATCCGCTGTTCATCGGAACCGGCGGCTTGCCCGACACCCATAACCGCGATTTAGGTAACAGGTTGTCTGAAGTCATTCGTCGTTTGCATGCTCCCGGGGAGCAAATTGGTGTTCCATTTGGAACGGATGCGCCGGCCTTCGTTGCAATTGGATCTCCGGTTGTGGTGTTCGGTCCGGGTTCCATCGATCAAGCGCATACTTGCGACGAATGGGTGGCAATAGATCAGTTGCGATCCGCCGTCGAAATGCTGGTCGAATTCGGGAAGACTTGCCCACACCAGAGCGGAAGGTAAATGACTCACAAGACCTGACAGGTTGTTGTTCTTCATTCCGTGGAAATAGGAAACGCATCCCGTCTACGGTGCTTTATGAGGTGGTCCAAATTCTCGGTTAATCGTTCGGTCCGTTTGTCATTTGCACGACCTTGATTTATTCTCTAGCGGTAAACAGGTGACGCGCTTCATCGAATGGCAACACCTACCGAACAGGATCCAGCCCATCCTTTTTCAGTATTTTCGGGTAACCCATGATTTGTGTCAGCATTGGACGTGGTCGGCATCGAATGATGCTGGCCGAGCATCGGCACCTGGTAGAACAGGGCGCGGAGTTAGTGGAGCTCCGGTTGGATTACATCGTACAGAGCGTTAATCTCAAACGGCTCCTCGCGGACCGCCCCTGCCCTGTCGTCATCACCTGCCGCCGCGAACAAGATGGAGGCCAATGGAAAGGATCCGAAAAGGAACGCTTGATGCTGCTTCGGGCGGCGGTCGTAGAGGGCACTGACTACATCGATCTGGAAGAGGATGCGGCCAGTCAAATTCCTCGGTACGGCAAAACAAAGAGGATTGTGAGCTATCACAATTTCCGCGAGACGCCAGACAATCTCGAGGAGATTCACGAGCGGTTGTCGAAACTCGATCCAGACATCGTCAAGATCGCCACGATGGCCAATCATCCGAAGGACAACTTGCGTGTGCTGAGGTTAATGCAAAATGCCAAATCTCCAACAGTCGCCATCTGCATGGGCGATATCGGCGTTCCGTCGCGGCTGTTGGCGGGTAAATTTGGAGCACCATTTACTTACGCCACGTTTTCCCATGAGCGAACACTAGCCCCGGGCCAGCTTAGCTACGCGCAAATGGTGGAGATTTTTCATTACCCAAAAATCGACGCCAACACCGAAATCTACGGCGTGATCGCGGATCCGATTGCACATACTCTAGGCCCCGTTGTTCACAATGCGGCATTTCAACACTTCAGGATGAACAAAGTGTATCTGCCGTTTCGTGTGCCCCGCGAAGACCTCAATGAATTCCTGGTAATGTGCTCGGAGCTCGATATCAAAGGACTCAGTGTCACCATTCCGCACAAAGAAGAAGTACTTGCGCATTTGTCGCACCTTGATGATGCGGTATACGACATCGGTGCTTGCAATACATTGCTTTTTGAAGGTGCAAGCATCCACGGATTCAACACCGATTTCCATGCAATTATGGATATCTTCGAGTTGCATTACGGTCCCATCACAGATGCCGACCCGATGAAAGGAAAGACGGCGCTGGTATTAGGAGCGGGCGGGGTCGCCAAAGCATTTGTGTACGCCCTTAAGAAACGTGGCTACGAAATCTACATCACCTCTAGAACGAAAGAACGCGCAGAGGAACTGGCACTCAAATTCGAATGCAAAGTAGTTGCTTGGGAAGATCGCTACTCGATCTTTCCACAAATCCTCATCAATGGAACTCCTGTTGGCATGCATCCTGACGTTGATGAAACACCCTACGATGGAGAGCAGTTGCAACGGGGTTTCTTAGTGTTTGATTCGGTTTATAATCCCGAACAGACATTGCTGGTGAAACAGGTGCGGGATAAAGGGTGTAGAATTATTACGGGTGTGGACATGTTCGTACGTCAGGCAGCCTTGCAGTTCAAACTATTCACTGGGCATGAAGCTCCCTCGGAAGTGATGCGTACCGAGCTAAAAAAAGTACTAGGCGCCGCTCGAGGGTAACTCGTGGGGTAGGCAACCTGCCGGTCGCGCATGCACAAGATGTCGTGCGTGCACAAGACGTTATGCATGCACACGAACCAGTGCCCATACATTGACAAGCCGGAAGCTTGTCCCACAAAACTTGAAGTCATCCTCAAACCTCTCATAACTCCCATCGATTCCCGACCACTATTCCTGATTGGGTACCGCGGTGTGGGGAAAACCACAATCGCTCGATTGCTTGCCGCACAGTTGCATTGGCCAGCGGTTGATGCGGACGACGAAATCGAATTGCTCGCCGGCAAGACGATTCGTGAGGTTTTTGTCGACCTGGGCGAACACACCTTTCGCGATTTGGAAGCAGAGATTGTGTCGAAATTGGTGAGGCGTTCCAATGTCGTCGTGGCCTTAGGTGGAGGGGCAATTTTGCGCCAACAGAACCGGCAGCTCATCGCTCAGTCGGGTCGAACCATTTGGTTGCGAGCGGCGCCGGAGACCATTTGGCAGCGGATGCAGGGGGACGCCTCTACGGTTGAGCGTCGTCCGAATCTGACTACCGCGGGGGGTTATGAGGAAGTCTGTCGATTAGTGCAATCACGCGAAGCAATTTATCGGCAATGTGCGGATTGGTCCGTCGATACGGAAGGTAGTACGCCCGAGTTCGTCGCGACCGCAATTCTCCAGTGGTTGAACGGCACATAGTGCTAAAAAAAGCAAGGATTGTCAAACCTTCGATTGGGGCCTCGTTGTGGCGTCGTGGAAGCTGCCGTGAATAACCTCCTTATGCTCTCCTTGGAAGTCCGTCTGGCGATAGTCTTCACGCTCAGTGCGCTGATTGGCGGACAGATTAATCGCGGCATTTATCGCTTAGCGTGGAATTCCAGAAATATCGGTCCTTGGTCCGACGCACTTGCGGCCGCGCCGAGTCGTTCCTGGTTGGATCGAATTCCCATCATCGGCTGGTATGGACTGCGCCGCGAATCCAGTTTGCATGGTTATGGATTCTGGTTGCGTCCGATGTTGTTGGAGCTGGCGGTCTCATGCGGTTTTACGGCATTGTACTACTGGGAAATGTCGGGCGGTCTTTTTCCCGCCGGGCGGGCAATTGTCGGACCGAGCGTGGGAACATTGCACCTGCATTTTTTAAGTCATATCGTTCTTATTTCCTTAATGACGATAGCGACATTCATTGACTTCGACGAGAAAACGATTCCCGATGAAATCACGGTCCCGGGTGTGTTGTTGGGATTGACGTTCGCCGCAATTGCCCCGACGTCCTTGTTGCCCGTTTTAGACGCATTGCCAGGTGCCGCAGGCCGCCTGACTGTCTCGCCGATACATGCGGAGTCACCACTGCCATGGCCCCTTGCAATGAACGCGTTAAAAGGACTGCTGATTGGCTACGCCTGCTTTGGGGCATGGTGTCTGGCGTTGTTGCCTCGTATCTGGACGACGCGGCGAGGGTGGCGAAAAGCTTGCCGTTACCTATTTGCGGGGATGGGTCGGTACACCAATTGGACGCTGATGGGTGCGATTTTCTGTGGCGGTATGATCGGAATTTCGCTGGTCTGGGCATTGGGAGGGCTTCATTGGCGCAGCCTCTACACGTCCCTTTTTGGCTTAGCATTTGGCGGCGCGATGATCTGGGGAGTGCGTATCGTCGGTAGTCGCGCACTTGCTCAGGAAGCGATGGGTTTTGGCGACGTGACGCTGATGGCAATGATCGGCTCATTCATGGGCTGGCAGGCGGCTCTGATGACGTTCTTTCTGGCTCCGTTCGCCGCGATATTCATCTCCGTGGCGAAATGGATTGTTACTCGTCGCAAAGACATCGCCTTTGGCCCCTATTTGTGCCTGGGCGCTTTATGTTTGATCGTTTACTGGAACGCCGTCTGGAACCGATTTGCTCGCCAAACGTTTAGTCTCGGGGGGATGATTATCTGGATTCTGTTGGTATGTCTGGTGCTGATGGGAGTCATGTTGAAGATCTGGGTCCAAATTCGAGACTGGCTCTTCTTTCCCGAACCCATCGTTCCCCAGCCCGCCGAAGAAGTTGGCGAGCCACTTGCTGCCGAAGTCGGGAAGCCGGAAATTGCCGACCGAAGATCCTCGGAAGAAGGCTGACGTAGTGGTTCCGGAATTAGTCCTAACTATCGTCTTCGGCTGCGGGATTTGCCAGCGGCACGAGTTGCGCCTGGCTGCTCATCGAGATTTCGTCGAGCAAGTTGCAGCAACTGAGATTGCAATCCGGTATCGTCTGGAGCTCGACTAATACACCATTTTAGCTCGTCAATTGCCTCTTCGAATTGACCGGTTTCGGTCAAGCGAGTTGCTAGTTCGCGATGCCAGCGAAAGACTTCCGGGGCATGCTGCATGGCGCGGCGCGCACACTCCACGGACTTTTCGCGTTCGCCCAAGAACCAATAAGTCTGTTGTGCTTCATGCCACAACTCGGCCGCTGCTGTTGAAGAAGCAGTTCCGACCGCCTTTTGGTTCAGTTCGATCAGTCGTGCCGCGACCAATAGAGCATCGTCGCGTCGCTGACTTCGCTGGTACAGGTCTAACAGAATCCGAGCGGCCGATAAATCCACGGGCATGTCTTTGAGGAAATCTCGTGCGCTTAGTCTTGTTCCCAGCAAGGCGATCAATCGCTGTTGGACTCGCGGATCTCTTTCAAACGCTTGCTTCCAGTAATTGATTTGTCGTACGGGGTCGCTTTCAAAAGCGGCGTCGGTTCCGGCGACGATCAATACCTCGCCGTTATACGGCCGGACCAACAGTGCCTGGTCAATCAAGGCTGCGTTAGCTTGCGCATCTGCTCCTTCTAAAAATGCCAATTGAGCGAGGTATGCGTATCCTTCCCCGTGCAATGGGCAAAGCTCAACGGACCGCCGAGCATGATGAAGTGCTTGATCCAACATAGCACGATTGGAACCGAGCACGGCGTTCAACCATTGGTCCTGCAGCGATTTCGAGGCAAACCGCGATTTTAGTGCGGCGTCGCGGATGTGAATAAGTTCCATGGGGTTCTCGGATTGTTGCTGACGAGAATTGAACGCCGACATGCACACCATGGCTGCTTCTAAGTGAGCTCGTGAATTGGTGGGGTCTTTGGCAATTACGTTGGTAAGGGCGTTGATTATGGTTGTTTGTTCATCGTCGGAAGCCTCCATCAGCGAACTACCCGACCGAATAATGGTTTTGATTGCCGGATTGACTCGCTCCCACTCGGCTGAGGCTAACACGGGCCCGATTCGGTTCTGGGCTGCGAATATTCCCAAGCCAAACACGGTTGCGGCAGCCACAGTCCAACCCCATCGGGGCAATACAAGACTACTGGCGGCGTCTGTTCGTTTTTCGTCTCCTAACCTGACCAGTCGACAAATGCAGGCAACTTGGATTGAGAGCATCGATAGGCATGCCGGGATAAACCAAGCAAAGTCAAACAGTGCATGAGCTGAACTCCCCAGCACGCTTCCCAGAACTGCTGCACCGAGTGCCTTGGTTTCCGGCGACCTTTGGCTTCGAACGATCCTTACGCACCAGTAGATTGCCAGTGCCAACGCGGCCAGCATTAATGTCAGTCCGACGAATCCTGTCTCCACTAGCGCTTGCAAATAACTGCACTCGGCATAAACGTATTCGGTGCTGGAGAATTCGGGAAAGTACTGCTTATAGACTTCAACATGTGTGCCCACGCCCGACCCAAACCACGGATAATCTGCGACAACTTTGGAATCGGCGGCCCAAATTCGGCGGCGTCCGTTATTGGCGTCCAATTTTTCCATCGATCCGGATGTCAAAGTATGCAGCTGCCACATCAACGTTTCATGGCCGCAAATTATCACCGCACCGGCAACAACCAAACCAATGGCGGCTAAGCCATACAACGATCGTCGACCTAAGATGCCCGAGCCTACATAGATGGAAATGCAGATCGCTCCGGCGATGAACGCTGCGATCAGGCCTCCCCGCGAAAAAGTAAACAACGCGGCGACCGACACAACGATGAGGGCCGCAGCCAATAACATCCGGGCAGTATCATTTTTCGCCCGCCGGGTGCCGTTCAACGAACCAAACGTGGCGTCACTGGCTTGACGAGTCGGCAGGGTGGAAATCCACCACAACAATGGTGCGACTCCCAGCGCCAGAAAATGGGCCATGTGGTTTTCATTAAAGAACGTCCCTTTTACGGCGCCAAAAGTACTGCGCTCCGGGTTCTGATAGATCCATAAGTAATGTCCGTTTCCAAAAAAGAACTGCACCAGACCTAGCACACCCATGCCAAACGCGGCGACCGCCACCCATTTCAACAGACGTTCTACGTCGCGCCGCCCCTCCACTCGTTGAACCACGACCAAGAAAAATGCGGCGTACGATAAGAACATGACAAGTCCACTGCGCGTCGCGGCTGGAATCAACGATACGGTCGACCAATCACCCAAGTGAGCAACATGAGTGCCGTTGTCAAACCACAGCGGAAGGTACTTTGCCAACATCGGCGAGACCGATAGTAACCACGACTGCGGTAATGGAAGCAGTTGAACGACCACTAAACTCAGTGCGGCCAGGAGCACCCAATCCGCCGCGGTGGATACCCAGCCCGAATTCTTCAACGTCGCTTGCCGAATGGTCCATGCCAGTAATGTGGCGAACGCTACGCTGGCATAAATCATGTAACCCAGCGGGTGACGGCCGCCCATGAATAGCGGTCCCAAGAAAATAATCGCAGCGATTCCCGCATCGACTAGCAGCAACCAAAATGCCCCCAGACCAGAACCAATTGACGTTGGTGAAGGGATATTGGACGCAAAATTCGGACGGCGCGACGACACGGCTCGCTCCTTGTTCAGTGCAGACTGACAGCTTGTGCAGATGCTCGAAGAATCAAGCATTGCGGCGATCTAACCGAAATAGAAAAGGTCGCGGAAGTTAGCAAAGCTCCGCAAGGTAGAGCAAGGTCAATTGTTAGCATAAATAGGAAAAACAGTTGCTGAATTTGGCGTGGACGTTCAGAATAAACGCCAACTTGAAGTGCCTTGCAGCCAGAATCCAGATTAGGCGGTCAGTGGTGACGTCGAATTCCCCAGAACTTAACGATGGGATGCTAGTCGCTGCCGTGTTGGCCGGTGATTCTTCCCAATTTGAATGTCTTGTCCAACGTTATCAACAAGCTCTCCTACGCGTGGCCGCCAGCCGCCTGGGACATTCCTGTAGGGGAGAAGATGTCGTTCAGGAGACATTTCTGTGCGCTTTCAAATCTTTGCACACGTACGATTCACGCTTTAGTTTCCGCACGTGGCTGTGGACGATTTTATTGAACCAATGCCGACGCCATGCAAAACGACATCGACGCGTGCCGCGAATCGAATTATGGACGGATCGAAATCAAGAGGCCACTGCATCATCGGACCAGATTCTAGCCCGGGATCTCTCCCCGCTAACTCAGTTGTTGCATAGTGAGCGATCCGAGTTGTTGGAGCGAATGCTGACCAAATTGCCGGAGTCGCAAGGCGACGCGTTGAGATTGCGGTTCTACGGAACACTCACTTTCCCTGAAATTGCCGGCGCCATGGGCAGCGGTGTGTCCACGGCGAAGGTTCGCGTACGAAATGGCCTGTTACAACTGGCCGCTTGGTTGGACCCTGAAAACAACGGTGCTTTCACAAAGCACCCGGAGACCACCCGTGAAAAACACGATTAGCTGCGATGGAGTATTTGACATATTGACACGAGCCCCGTTTCCGACGGGAGACGATTCCGATCAAGATGTTGAATTGCATTTGTCAGCCTGTTACGATTGCCGCCAGTTAGCAGAAGCTCTGCGACCCGCATTGGAACTATTCCACGAGTCGGTATCGCCGGAGGAAGTAAATAATCTGCCTGGCTATTTTGGTGAACTGTCGCCCCGTAGCGAACGCCGTGGTCCAGCGAGCTTGTCAGAGCAGACAGCCGTAACGCCAAGATTTCAGCGAGTGCGGCGACGAACTCCTGGCACCCGTTCGGCGGTGTGGCGATTTGTGGCGGGCGCCACAATTGGTGTAGTGGTTGGCCTGTTGGTCTGCGCCATGAGATTTACGGAACCCGCGCCCAACCGGACTGTATCCACAACAGATGTGCAGAGTCAACTCATATCCTTGCTCGCAAGTATGCACGCACCGGCAGCTTGTTCGGTGGTCGGAGATGTCGCCTCATACGGCGAAACCGTATCTGTGAATCGGGCGGCCGGACATTCTCTAGCACAGCGATGTTGCACGTATTGTCACACTGCTTCCAAAGCCGATCGCCCAAAAGTACCGCTGGAAAAGTTGGCTAACGCCTGCCAAGTCTGTCATCAAGGCAAAACAGTCGGTTCGCTCTTGGACGGCGCGTAAGAAAAGCTCGCACCGTTTTCAATCGGTGCGAGCCTAAAGTTCTCTGTGAACTGCCGTAAAGGGTTACCGCTTCGAGAACTGAGTTCCACGTCTCGCGCCACGCAAACCATAGTGCTTGCGCTCTTTCATGCGGGAATCTCTAGTGAGATATCCGTTATCACGCAACGTGGGAAAAGTCTCCAAGTCCCAACTAATCAGGGCGCGGGCGATCCCCATTCGGCAGGCACCAGCCTGGGAGCAGATGCCGCCTCCCGTCACGCGAATCCGCAAATCCACGTTGGCGCGCTTTCCCACCGCTTCCAGCACATCTAAAACAATGCGTTGGTCGCGTAAGTTTGGGAAATACTCTTCGAATTCTCGCTTGTTGATTTCGATCAGGCCGCTTCCGGTCTTCAGGCGAACGCGTGCAATCGATGTCTTTCGGCGTCCGGTCCCGAGGGCGTCTCCTGTTTTTGCGTCTTTCTTCACCATCATCGGTCGGTTACTCGCAAAGGCGTGGGTGGTTTTATGGAGCGGTGGTTTTATGGAGCGGTTGTCTTTGGCTTCGTTATCAGGCGCTACTCGCCAAATTTCAGGCGATTCCTAATTCGGAGTTCACTCCGAACCTTTGGCTTTATCTTTTATACCCAGTTCCTTGAGCTCCGGATTTTGAGCCTGGTGGGGGTGGCTGGGACCTACATAGATCTTCAATTTGTTCAACAACTTATAACTGAGCTTATTCTTCGGAAGCATTCGGCGCACTGCCTCTCGAATGATCCGATCGGGATGCTCGTCCAATCGCCGTTGGGCCGTTTCGGAGCGTTGTCGAGTGTAACCGGTGTACCACGTGTAGCGTTTTTGTTCCCATTTTCGCCCCGTGAATTTCACCTTTTCACAGTTGGTGACAATCACAAAGTCCCCATTGTCCACGTGTGGCGTGTAGGTGGCTCGGTTCTTTCCCATCAAGATCATGGCAATATCACCCGCCAAACGCCCGACGATTTTGTCCGAGGCGTCCACGAGCCACCACTTTTCCTGAACTTCATGGCCCTTTGCCATGTAACTTCGTACAACAGCCAACGTCGTTACCTCCCGCAAAAGCCTCGGACGCCAGGTCCGTTTCGTATTTCGCCAATAAGGACGGAATATAACTGCCAACTCCGTTCCCATCAAGGGACTATGCAACGGGCAGTCGGCAGTCGGAAGTCTGCAGTCTGCAGTCTGCAGTCGGCAGTCGGCAGTCGGCAGTCGGCAGTCGGAAGTCGGCAGTCGGATGGGGCGAAATTGGCAATGAAATTTTTGTAAC
>JANNPR010001201.1:0-4346 GCA_031400345.1 Planctomycetota bacterium
CTCGTTTCCGTGCCGATTGTCAACGACGTCCATCTCTCGGCCGAGGGAAGCGCGGCACCATAACCCAGGCCGGCGTCCGCGGCTGAGACCGCGACTTGGCCTTGGGCTGGGTGATCTGCTGGGGCTTCGCCCCGAATACACTGGAGCCAAGAAACGGAACAAAAACAAACTCGGGCCGAATGCATTTTGTGATCTTGACTCACACAAACTGCGCGGGCCAGTCGCACCCTACGGTCGCTGGGCGAGATAGCCACTGCGTCTTACTCGGCTAACGAGACGCAAACTATTTCCTTGTCGTTTCGAACGAACATGCAACGGTTTGCGAAGGCTGGGTGACTCCACACGACATTGCGACCAAAGGCCTCATGGTTTGGTTCCAATATCTTTGCGCGATCGAGCTCTTCATATTTTTCTGGCGTAAGTCTCGCAAGGACCAGGGTTCCCGTTTCACCGAATATGAAGGCGCGGTCGTCATTCCGCACGATGAACCCGGTTCCCGAACTGGCTCGTCGAGTGCCCGTTGTGGCAGCGTAGGTCCGCCACAATCGGCGGCCGGTGGGCAAATCGATTGCGGTTAGCTCGCCTTCGCGGTCGACCCCATACATCACCGTTCCTTCCAGGATAGGCGGTGAATGGACGGGACCAATTCCGATTTCATTGCTTGCCCGCCACACCTCTTCGACTCCCGGCGCACCCTTGGCCAGGCGAAGTAAAACGGCCTTGTTGTAGATGCCACCAACGAAGAGGTACTCGTTGGATTGTCGGGGTGGATTAATCGACATGCCATAATCCGGCACCAAGTCCGTTGTCCATAGGACCCTTCCCGTATTGGGTTCCAATCCGTTGATGGATTGTGGATGCCAAATTACGAGTTCACGTCGACCATCGAACTCGATCATTGTCGGCGGACAGTATCCCGCATCTTTGGCCGTTAAGGCCCTCCAACGTTCCTGGCCCGTGTATTTATCCAAGGCGACCGCGACACTTCCTGGGCCGCCTGCCATGCAGAAAAGCAGATCGCCATCGACGAGTGGATGCGAAACGTATCCCCACATCGGGGTCGTCGCTTGATATTGCTTCTGGAGGTCCAGCGACCAAACGGTTTTTCCGGTAGTACTCTCAAAGCACGTCAACCGTCCTTCGGCACCTTGCATGTACACTCGGTCGCCATCGACGGTTGGTGTGGCTCGTGGACCGGCAGGGTAACTTATTTCGTAGGCACAGTCATACTCTTGTTTCCAAATCGGCGTACCGTTTTCGACATCTAGACACCAGATGCGCTCTCTTCCCTGAAGCTTGGGGCGGATGCCTGGATCATTCTTGAATTCCCCGTCGGCCCGTAGGTAGTCGCTCACGAACACGCGGCCATCGGACACGGCGGGTCCGGAATAGCCACCTGCGACCGGCGTTCGCCAAAGAACCTTAGGCCCAGTAGCCGGAAATTTCGCGAGCACGCGCGACTCGCGCCAGATACTATCGCGTCGCGGACCAGTCCATTGCGGCCAATCATCGGCGCGAGCGCTGAATTCCCAACTCAGCAGGGTTATGAAAACTATAAATACTCGGCGCATATGGCACCTCAACACACAGTCGGAAAAGAACCGAGTTGGATGTTACGTGTGCGATGGCTTGCTTGCAAGCTGCGACGTCGTAGCCTGTCTATTGTAAGTCCTACGTTATCCAGCACTGGCTTGCCGCCGACATGATTTTTGCTGGACATCATAGCCGACTTCGGCGGCGGCCAGTGGCACACGCTCCCGTCCCACCTTCGACAAGTGCGACGGAATCGGCGGAGCGCTTGTCTCACCCTACGGGATCTTTTATCGTGGATGGGCCATACGGTCCGCGAATTACGTTTGCCCACAGCACAAAGTCGTCAGATGAATAAAGCAACTCGCAGCTCAGGTTACATCGCTGTCATCATAGTTCTGGTGCAACTCTTGCTCATTGGCGCTTCGCAGGCGCAGACTCAAGTGACTCCCGAGCCTGATAGCCAACTGTCAAGGATTGCTAAGGCCTATAACATCAAGATCCTTGCTGCGGGCTCGACTTTTACGGTCAAGACGACTCATGGTGCAATCGAAGGAAGACTTGCTAATGGGCCGGAGCTGGAAAACTATATCAGGCTGTTTGTCCCGGAGTTCACACTTTATCCGGCTGCACTAGTGAAACGATCGCGGCTCGAGATGATTGTGCTTTGCAACGATCTGTTCTTCGCGGGGCAGCGGCGCAGCGCAATCCCGGACTTCGAACACGATACCCTATACATCGACGTCAGCCATGGCTCAAAAAACAAACTGTACTTGCGGAAAGTAATGCATCACGAGTTCTTTCATATCATCGATTACCGCGATGATGGCTCGGTCTACCGGGACGAGCGCTGGTCACGGTTGAACGCGGCCAGTTTCCATTACGGCAATGGTGGTCGAAATGCACAAAGTGAGAAAGGAACGGGGCTGCTGACAGATAGGTTTCCGGGCTTTCTTAACCACTATTCCACCACCGGTGTGGAAGAGGATAAGGCGGAAATGTTCGCCCATTTGATTTGTGAGTCCGCAAATGTCGAAAGAATGGCCAACGACGATGCAGTGCTCCGCGCCAAAATAAAGTTGATGAAGGAAATACTCAGCGATTTGTGCCCACAGATGAACGACGAGTTCTGGGAAAAAAGTAGACGGCTGGACCGCCCAGCGAAATTCACAGCAAGTGTCGCGCCTTGATTTCCAAATAACGATTTATCAGCGGTGCTGTTAGGTCTTCGGGAAAGGCGTCCACAGAGAGCACTCCCCGGTGTTGTAAATCACTCAACAGTTGTTGTCGCCAAGACAGAATAGTTGCCGCGGCTGCTGCTCGAAATAGATCACGGCCCTGCGGATTCGTGGCATCGGCCGCGCGAAACAGAGCATGATCACGAAGCAAGACACCGACCGCTAAATGTTGACCAGTCAGGGATTGTAGATATTGCCGCACCTGGTTGGCGTTCACCTCGTCAATCACATTGGTGATCAAAACAACGAGCGATCGCTTTTTACAATGAGCCGAAAGGTACAAAAAGGCTTCGTCGTAACGAGATTCGACGAGCTGTGGGAACCGATCAAACGAGGCATGTAACAAACGATTCATTTGCTGCATTCCACCGTGAGGTGGAACATATATGTGGATGCGATCCGAAAAACATAGTAGCCCCACCGAATCACCTTGCCGAAGTGCGACATATCCCAACATCAACATCGCGTTGAAAGCGTGGTCGAGTAAACTTATTCCGTGAACCGTATTGGTCATCATGCGGCCACAATCCATCAGGAAAATCAACCGCTGACTTTGGTTCATCTGAAAGTCTTTGACCGTCAGCTTGTTTCGTCGCGCGGTGGCACGCCAGTCGATGTGTTTATAGTTGTCATCCGGCGAATAATCCCGTAACCGCTCGAATTCATTGTCCTGGCCGATTTTTCGCGTGCGTCTGACTCCCATCAGACTCAGCCTGTTTGTGCGAGCTAGAACCGCATACTCGGAGAGTTGCTGCATGTCGGGGTAGACATGAATTCGCGATGCCACGGGGTATTCCAAGTATCGTCGCCATAATCCCAGTCGACTACGTGCCCTGACATAGACCCGCTGCAGTTGAAAAGCACCCCGCCGAAATGCTTTCAGTTGGTAGTCAAACGAGGCCTGACTGCGGGCCCGAAGTAGCAACTGAAAAGAATCTGGTTCCTGCTGGAACTCATCGGGTGCATCGTCACGCAGGGAGATTTCGTGATCGGTTCCGGACAAGTTCCTAATCACGACCGTAATGGGATGGGGCTTGTCCAATGACGCGATCAACGTGGCCTGACGCGCCGCTTCAAAAGTCGTGGGACCGGGAACTGACAATAAATCGCTGACCGCAACGGCCGCTACCAAAAGATCCACCACGGCGACGACCAAATATAAGTCCGACCAAATCAACAAAGACGTCGACACGATGCACGGCACCAGGCTAACGAACAGCAATGATACTGCGGGATAGATCTTCTTCCATCGAGCCAGCAGTACTATGGGCAAGGCGAACACGAACAGGATGAGCCACGGGAGGGCTTTAAAAAGGTCGAGCCCACTTTGGACGTCGTCGAGATAATCCATAACAAATCTTAAAGGGATTTTAGAAATTCAATAGCTTGGCCAATTTCAAGTTCCGGGTTGGCTGCCTGTGTTCGTTCGATAGTAAAAAAGCCATTATATCGAACGAACACAGGCAGCCAACCCGGAACTCGAAATTGGTCAAGCTGTTGAATTTCTAAAATCCCTTTAAGTTTTGTTATGGATTATCTCGACGACGTCCAAAGTGGGCTCGACCTTTTTAAAGCCCT
>JANNPR010001203.1:0-3640 GCA_031400345.1 Planctomycetota bacterium
TATGTCTCGGTAAATCGGCTTGAATGACCCGCATTCGTTTAACCCCGAGCCGCAGGCGACTGTTTTGCCGATCTTTGGACACCATCGGCGGGCCAAGCTAACATCATCCGCTCAAGCCGTCGCCCGACTCGGGGTAAAACAATGTATCATACCAAAGCCGCATCAAACCCTCGGAAGCCATTTGCGTGACTCGAAATTGATTCCGGCTATTACCATTTTGGCTTAGGCGCGAGCGGCGCGGCCTTACCGAACCCCCCGCCCCTTGACCCGCGCGCGTAAATATATTTATAGTATGAAGTTACGAGCACCACTGATTCGCGAAGTCCGATATGACGATTGTCTTGGCAAAACTGCCATGGCATGAGGTGTCTGGCGTTTGGTTGTTGGGCAATCAGATATCCGGGCATTCAAATTCAAGTTCGGTGGATTCGGGGGGCACGGCGTGGCTCCCCTTTCGTGGTCTACCCGGGCTTGCTACCAACGGCAGAATTCAGTTTCTTGGAAATGAACAGGGCGCATGTGTGCCCGGTTTAGCATTCAACATGGAATCGAATTGGGATGTCGATCCTGATTGATCTAACGCGAGCCGAAGATCCACGCGATGTAGTGCATCGTGCCGTTCAGGCTTTGGCGGAGGGCAAGATTGTTGCCTTTCCTACCGAGACGGTGTATGGACTGGCGGCGAGTGCTTTGAACGAAAAGGCAGTTGCCAAATTATTGGCAGTGAAGGGCCGGCCCGCCCAACAGCCATTTACCCTCGCCATTCGGGGCGCGGATGAGGCGTTGGATTATGTTCCGGGAATTCCACCTGTCGGCCTGCGGTTAGCTAGACGATGTTGGCCCGGACCTGTGACGCTCGTGCTCAACGACGATCATCCGGAGAGCGTGACCAAACGGTTGCCGAGCAGCGTGCAAAACGCGGTAGTCCCAAATGGCACATTGGGACTTCGAGTTCCAGCTCATTCTTTAATCCTGGACGTGCTCCATTTAATTGCGGGTCCGTTGGTGCTTACCAGTGCGAACCGCAGTGGGCAACCCGATGCGATCACCGCACAGCAAATTGTGGAATCGCTAGGCGCGGATGTGGATTTGATACTGGATGACGGACGAAGCAAATTTGGCCAACCGTCCTCGGTCGTGCACGTAACCGAAGGTGGAGTACAGATCTTGCGCCGAGGCGTCATTACGGACTCGGCTTTGAAGCGGTTGGCAAGCTTCATTATGTTGTTTGTGTGTACTGGAAACACCTGTCGCAGCCCCATGGCTGAATTGTTGATGCGGAAGCGGGTCGCGGAACGACTGCAGTGTCCCATCGGCAAGCTCGAAGACTATGGAGTGATGATCACGTCGGCGGGCATTTCGGCCATGGCAGGAGGACGAGCTACGCCAGAAGCAATGACGGTGATGAAGGATCGAAGTTTGGATCTTTCTCAACACGAAAGTCAGCCCATCAGCGATCGATTGCTACGGTTTGCCGATCTGGTCCTAACCATGACCCGCGGCCATCGCGATGCAATCTTGGCGCAATGGCCGGAGGCATCTCCTAGAATCCATGTCTTGTCTAAAAATCACGGTGACATAGCCGACCCAATCGGCGGCCCCCAGGAACAATATCGGCGCTGCGCCGAGCAAATTGATACGGAATTGCAGCGTTGGATGGAGGAGCTCAATTTTAAACGACTCCTGCCCGGCGAAATTACGGAGCGAAGGTAATATGCGGATCTCGATCGGAAGCGACCATCGCGGACATCAGGTTAAGGGCCGATTGGCCAATGCATTGACCCAATGGGGACACGAAGTCTTCGACGAAGGCGCTCATGACAACCAAAGTGTCGATTATCCGGACTTCGCTCAAGCCGTGGGAGAAAAGGTGTCGCGCGGAGAAGTCGAACGAGGCGTGCTGATTTGTGGCACCGGTGTGGGTATGGCCATTGCCGCAAACAAGTTTCCCGGTGTTCGCGCCGCAGCATGTAACGACGAATTCTTTGCCGAGATGTGTCGGCGGCACAACGATGTCAATGTCTTGTGCCTTTCCGCAGACCTCTTAGGCGAGGGTCGGTTAAACAATATTGTGCGCATTTGGCTCAACACAGAATTTGAAGGGGGCCGGCACGCTCGACGCATCGAGAAAATCGCCGAATTGGAACGGCGATTGAAAGACTGCGGAGGCAAATGAGCTTTAGTCAATTGTCATTGGTCACTGGTCACTGGTCATTGGTCACTTGTCACTTGTCACTTGTCATTGGTCATTGGTCACTTGTCACAACCAAATTTGTTTATATGGGATGCGGCCGAGGTTTCAACGCACACCTGTATTCGTTTAACCCCAGCCGCAGGCGAACGTTGGAACGAGGCTTGTAGCTTGGTCGGGCACTGACGTTCGTAGGTCGGCGAAGCCATCGCCTGGGGGTTAAACGAATACCGTTCGAGGAAAAACACTATGGACCACGAAGAACCTGTCACCGTGTATACGCTCACCGACCGATTGGAGGCGGAAATCATCCAAACTGCCATGCGCGCGGAGGGAATCCCTTGTGAAATTGGCGGAGCCAGTCAAGCCGGTTTGTCGGGCGTGATGGAAATCAGTATCCTGACTCGGGCAGAGGATGCAGATAAAGCGAGAGCGCTCCTGGCGGAGCATGAGAAGCGGCGCGACGCACGCGAAAAAATGGAAAAACGGTCCGACTCGGACGACCAATGACCAATGACCAGTGACCAGTGACCAATAACCAATGACCAATAACCAGTGACCAATGACCAGTGACCAGTGACCAGTGACCAATGACCAATGACCAATGACCAATGACCAATGACCAATGACCAGTGACCAGTGACCAGTGACCAGTGACCAGTGAAATGAACGCAATGTCTTTCGATACGATTTCTCGCCCCACGACGACTTTAATTCGACGTATCATGTGTCCGATCGATTTTTCGGACCCGTCAAAGACGTCGTTTGAATATGCGGAACGGCTGGCGCGTGATCTTCAAGCTGCATTGGTGCTGGTTCACGCTTTCGACACCCCTGAAACGCTGACCCATGCTGGTCAATCGCGTCCTGCGGACGCCGATCTTAAGTTCAAACTGGAGTCCATTCGGCCTTCATCGGAAAACGTTGCCGTCAGCCATGTATTGCATGCAGGGTCTCCTGGAGAAGTGATTTGTTGGCTAGCGGAGCAGCGTCAGTGCGACCTCATTATCATGGGAACTCACGGCCGGACCGGATTGAAACACCTATTCTTAGGAAGTGTGGCCGAGTTCGTCATGCGGCACGCTCGTTGTCCGGTGCTCACCATCCGTACCCGTCCATCGGACGAGCCTCTTCCCAAGGAACCGCTAGTCTTACCGGCTCCGGCTCCAAAATGGATGTAGCGCTTGACCCTGAGCCGCAGGCGACGGCTTTCCCAGCCTAGGAACACTCTGGCGTGCGCAGTTTGTGCGAGTCAAGATCACAAAATGCATTCGGCCCGAGTTTGTTTTTGTTCCGTTCCCGGCTCCGGTGTATTCGGGGCGAAGCCCCAGCAGATCACCCAGCCCAAGGCCAAGTCGCGGTCTCAGCCGCGGACGCCGGCCTGGGTTATGGTGCCGCGCTTCCCTCGGCCGAGAGATGGACGTCGTTGACAATCGGCACGGAAACGAG
>JANNPR010001257.1:0-1595 GCA_031400345.1 Planctomycetota bacterium
GACCAGCTTCTGCGCTTCTTCGCGCGTGCTGACCATCGGGCAGATTACTCCGTAAGCACCTGCATCCAGCGCCTTCATCAGCGCGCCGGCCGTGTAACCAACGCCTGCCGACAGCACTAGCGCGCTCTTTCATCTGCTCCACGCGGCCGGCTAGCCGACGAAACAAAGTCGGAAAGTTCTCGATCGTGTTAACAATGTCCTCGCCTGCAAGGCCCAGCCGTTCGAGGATGGGAGCCAGATCCGGAGGTATGACACCTTGTTTAACTTTGGTCCGCTGCCGTCCCACCCAATCTAGGAAAGTCACGTAGTCTTTTAACGATAACGACAGCAAACCTTTATCGGACGCTCGAAATGTTGTCGCAGATGGTACGTCGCCTAGGTCTGATTGTTTTAATGTCAGGGGTGCCAGCCAGTGATCGACAGCTTGTCCCGACGGATTGCGCTTCAATTGGATTTCAGCTTGTATGCGGTACCATACTGAGCATCTCTCAGATTCTTCCGGAGACCTCGCTTCACCCGCTCGGATTTGGTTCAGATCGACATACATGCCGCAGACCAACAAGGCCGCCTCACTAGTGACTTCGCGACAAGAAAAGCGTCCTTCCCAAAAACGGCCAGAGACGCGGTCTTGGATGTTGCTTCTACGTGCAACAAATTCTGCAAGGGCAGCCATGAACCAGTAGACGTAAGCAAACTGCAGGAAATGTTTCACCTGTTCACATAGGCTCGACTCGGCCTATAGTTCCGGTTTCTTCGCTTTTTGACCTGGTTTTGTGGGTCCAGCGATATCGGCAATCAATTCAAGGAGGAAGCGAATGTCGGACGAAAATCGAACCCCCCGCTAGCATCGACTCGCCGTCAGGTGAAGTTGGACGACCTCTGGTCCCTCGTTCCGCAGAGCATGAGAGAACTGATCCTGCGGGATCTGACGCGAGTCGTCGGCGAGTGCCTGGCAAGGGTCGCGCAAACGCGGGAGGTGCCACATGAAGACGACTAGTGGTACCGGACCAGTATTGTCTGTGGACGATCGGAGTTTCGTGGAGAGGAACTCATTGAAGTCGCCTTCCGCCACGGCGCCGCAAGTCTCACGTCTCGAGCTCCGGGAAGGAGTCAAAATAAAACCGGGTCATCGAGATCGCTTGGCAGTGGTCTATGTGCGCCAATCTTCTCCCCAGCAGGTCTTGGATCATCGCGAATCGCGCGAGCTGCAATACAAGTTAGCCCGCCGAGCTGTGGAATTGGGTTGGGGGAAAGAACGGGTGTTTGTGATCGATCAAGATCAGGCACATACCGCGACATCCGCCGAAGATCGCTTAGGTTTTCAACAGTTGCTGGCGGAAGTGAGTTTGAATCACGTGGGAATGATTTTAGGTATTGAGATGAGCCGTTTGGCTCGTTCGAACAAGGATTGGCACCAACTGCTCGAGCTGTGCGCGATGTTTGACACGCTGCTGTACGATGCCGATGGTTGTTACGATCCCAGTAACTACAACGACCGACTTTTGTTGGGACTTAAGTGACCTCCATTATAAGGCACGAGTTGCAGATGTCTCTTGAAGAGTTATGCGCGTCGATTAGGAGGAAGGCAAGCAGCA
>JANNPR010001274.1:0-5202 GCA_031400345.1 Planctomycetota bacterium
GCCGCGATCTTGCACTGGGCTGGATGATTTGCTGGGGCTTCGCCCCGAATACGGGAACGTCCATTCCGCTTACAAGCACAACGCTGTCGCGATTCCGTCGAGGAACAAAAATAGGATAAGTGCAATTTCAATTGACACAACCAAACTGCGCGAACCAGGTTGGCTGACGCGATCGCCACCCCCTTTTGGTTTGCTTGACAATGGAAATTGACACAGCTAGGATCAAAACGCGCGCGTGCATTCTTTTTTCCA
This sequence comes from Planctomycetota bacterium, assembly GCA_031400345.1. Lineage (GTDB taxonomy): Bacteria > Planctomycetota > Planctomycetia > Pirellulales > Pirellulaceae > JANNPR01. Next base: position 253 of record JANNPR010001274.1, read on the forward strand.
CTAGACAACGCACTAGATTCACCACACCTTTTGTTAGTTCCGGGATCGTTCTGGAATGATCAGAGAGACTGTTCAGAATGTCGATGGCGACGGTTCGAAGCGAATGGGATTTCGGTTCCGAAAGCGTTCCAACGCTTGACGTTTCGTCATTCGTGTTTGGTTGTTGCCTGCCGCTGACAACGGCCTGCTTGCTGGGCAGATGTGTGCTCCGGAAAACGTTCGCTTTGGACTCTAGGCGGACGGCATCACACCGAATTTCGTTTTACGGCGGTGAGAATCGCAAAGGTCTACAGCAAATTGAGCCATGTGATGCTTTCCTGTTTCTCTTGTTGTAGCTTGGGGCAGTCTGCCTTGTTCCCGATTTGACGTATTACAGGCAAGAACAGCGATCAGGTTATCCTCCATGTCTGCCAGAAAGTTTATTCAACGATTGCAGCAGCAGGGATTGCTGGACGACGTCGTTCTAGCAGAGTTGCGCAAGCAGATGGCCGATAGCAAGACTCGGGTCACTGCAGAGCTGGTTGCCAAGACCTTGGTTGACAAGGGTCATCTAACAAAATTCCAGGCCACGAAACTAGTCGGGGAAGTAACAGCGGAAGCGGCGGCCGAAAAGGCCCGGCAGGACGACGACGAATTGCTCGGTTTGGCGCCCATGGACGATGATGAGCCAGTTGCGCCGGCCAAACCCGCAGCCCCTGCTCCCAGTCCGCCCAAAAAATCAAAAGCCTCTGCGCCGGAGAAGAAGTCCAAACCTCCAAATGAGGCAGTCGACGAGATTGTTCTGCTTGAGGATATCGCGGACGAGGCGACGTTTAACGAGGGGCTGACTCCCATTGGTGCGCCGCCTTCAGGTTTGACGCCATTAATGCCGCTGACCGAATCGATGGGTGGATTGTCACGGATTGAGTCGGCACCCATGGGATATAGCGACATGCTTGGCTCCGGTGGGATGGGCTCACCTTCCGTTGTCGACCCGTTTGGGATGCCCCTGGAGTTGCCGCCTGGTCACCGACCTTCCAAGCGGAGTAAGCCCAAGAACAATATTTGGGATACGAAGTTGATCGTGGTAGGTGGAGGGGCATTGATTGGTCTGCTGTGTCTGGGCGTTATCCTGTTTCGGCAACTCACCGCCGAATCCTCTGCGGATATGTACAGCAAGGCCGACGAACAATACAAGGCGATGAATTACGCAACTGCGAGAGTCGCATACGAGGAGTTTGGCAAACGCTATCCCAAGGATGCCAATACCAGCCAAGCAAAGGTCCGCGTGGGGATGTCCCGAATTCGCCAAGCACTGGAGGTGCAGAAGGACTATCAGGAGGCGCTAACGGCAGTACAAGACGAGCTGCCTAAGGTCCAGAATGAAATAGCGTTTAACGAAGCGCGGACCGAACTGCAGACAATTATTCCGGATATTGCCGCAGGTTTCGCCACGCTGGCGAAGAATACGGCAAACACGGAGAAAGCTCAGGAGCTCGTAGATTTGGCCGAAAAGGCGATGGAATCGGTGAATAACCCGGTCTATCTCCCCACCAGCTTCATCAAGCAACAAGAATCGAAAATCAAAGCGATCCTGGAGGACATTGCGCTTGCTAAACGATCGATTGACCGGGAACAGAGGCTGGTGCAAACGATCGCGGACATCCAAACAGCGCTGGCGGCACAACAGACGGCCAAGGCATTCGCAACGTATCGCGCATTGCTGAATGAGTATCCGGGCCTCGACAAAGAAGAACGCCTTCAAAAGGCGGTTCTAGAAATCTCGCAGAAAGAACGCGATTTGGTGCAGGTCGTCGATGAGCAGCCGCGGCACGCAGTACCAGAGACGAATTCCGTTGGTAAGCAATTTGTGTTGGCAAACAGGTCCGGCGCCGTTGCGCCAGGCGTGGAGAAAAGCGTAGCACTATTCCTGGTTCGTGGTTCGGTCTACGCCTTGAACGCCGCGGACGGAAAGATGCTGTGGCGTAGGTATGTGGGACATGAAACCATGATCCAGCCGCAGGCGGTTAATGCACAAGCCGGTGCGGATGCGCTCGTCAGTGACTTGCGGCGGCAGGAAGTATTGCGTCTTAAAGTCGCATCCGGCGAGGTCCTTTGGCGGTTCCCGGTCCAAGAGCGATTTTCCTCACCGGTAATTATCAGCCAGCGCGTATTTATTCCGGCACAGTCGGGCCGCCTGTATACGGTCGACATTCAATCGGGAGAGGCGACGAAATCAATCGTCTTTCCTCAGGCGCTCAATGTGGGGCCCGTTGCTACCAGCGACGGAACGCAGATGTTTCAGGTGAGTGATCATTCGAACTTATATTCGTTGGCCGTTGACTCGTTGCAATGCAAGGACGTTTATTTTGTTGGACACAAGTCGGGGTCGATTGCTTGCCCCACGGTCTACACGCAAAGTCATATTCTCGTGATTGAGAATGGAGGACGTGATTCCGCAAATGTGCATGTAATCGCCGCTAAGGCGGGTCAGCCGCTGACGCGGGCTCAGGACCCGTTTCGATTAAAGGGTAACGTCGTTGTGCCACCGGTCGTTTTTGGTCGTCGAGTTCTAGTCGTCACAAACCTTGCGGGCATCAATGTGTTCGATGTCGACGCGACGAACGCCAAGCAGCCGGTGACGATTGTCGCGTCGGTTCCACCCATAAGCCAGTTGCCGTTAACCGTCTACCCTTTGGTGGACCAAGGGCGGCTGTGGACGGCCGATCAGCGATTGTCTCGCTATGACATTCAATTTGCCCAAGGAAAACTAAGTCGCGCGTGGATTGTCGACGAGGGAGACACGTTTGCCGGTCCGCTGCAACGGTTTGGTGACGTCTTAATCTCCGTTCGCCGACCACAAGGTTCGTCCGCTTACGTCGTTTCCGCAAAACATTGCGATAACCGCACGCAGTTTTGGCAAACGGAGTTGGCGGTACCCGCCGGGCACGTCACCGCGGATACAGCTCGCGGTGTACGAGTCATTGGGGCAAACGCTGTATTATTCGCGGTGACCAAAGATGTGTTGGCCAGTGGTTATGCAGATCAACCTCTGGCAGTGGTGCCCTCTGGAAAAGGCGGGGCATTCACCCAGGCCATAGAATTAGACGAAGGTCGTCTCGCCCTATATAGCTCCCACGACAACGAGCGTTTGTTGATTTATGATCCGTCTCAGGAGAATGCTCCCTTGAGGTTTCTCACGCGACCTCCCATGTCGGGGCAGATTACCGCCAAGCCAGTCAGCTTTGCGGGCGGATTGATAGTGCCCACTGACACGGGTGTTGTTTCTCTAGTGGACCCCCGATCGGGAGATGATTTAGTACTGCCCTTTCAACCCAAAGTCGAAGCTGGCACTCGTATTCAATGGCGACGGCCTGCCGTGCTTCCTGGGGGCAAGGAATTAGTAATCGCTGACGATAAGCAAAATGTCTATCGACTTGCCGTGAAGGATCAACCACGAAAACACTTAGCGGCCGTCGAAGAGTTTACACTGGAGATCAACATCGTTTCGCCGTTGGCGGCGGTCGGCGATTTGGTTTACGGTGCTGTGCGGGGGCAAAGTGCAGATGTGGTCGTCGCATTACAAACCAACGGATTAAAGCCCAGCAAGGAAATCGCATTGCAAGGTCGAGTGATATGGGGACCGGAATCGGTTGGCGATGTGGTTTTTGTGCAGTCGAATGTGGAAGGCATTTTGTGTTTGGACGGGACGGGACAGCAACGTTGGGCATTCGAAAGTAAATCACACGGTCAGTTGGCAGGGCCCCCCGTTGCGGTCAACGACGCGTTTGTCTTCTCATCCATCCAAGGAACGGTGTGGTCTCTAGCCGGCGATACAGGTGCGGAGCAAGGCCGGATCGAAATTGGTGAGCCATTGGCTAATGGGCCGGTCGTTTTCGGCACACGACTCCTGCTCTGCGGTACGGACGGCGCTATGCACGTCTTGGCGATTCCATCTCCTCAACCATGAAAGGCTTGCTGCACGTGGTTGAGTTGATCGAGGGTGGGTTACTGCAAAATTGCCATCGTTCCACTCGCTATCTGGTGGCAATGCTTTGTCTTTGTTCCTTAAGTTGCCGGCTGGTGTTGGCTCAAGCGCCCGCCGATGCAGCTAAGAAGAAGCCGGCCGGCGCGACGAAGAAAGAGGACGACGAGAAGCGCCCGCTCTACGCTCAAGATCCTTTCGATCTGATCACGCTCGATGATGCCAATAAAAACGAAGTGCTGAAGGTCATTGTGATCGACTTCCCGAATCGTGTCGTGCCCTCTTCGCCGCCCAGCGAGAATTTAGCCGTACGCCTGCCCTCTAGGCCGGGTCAACAATTCAGCGTGGCCTGGAAAAACGTCAAAAGGATCGATTTGTTCGAACATCTTCTGTTGCGGGAAGCGAATCGGTTGACTGCAGAGGGGCAACTCGACGAGGCATTCGGATTTTATAACGTGCTGCGGCAGCAGTATCCGAATACTCCCGGATTGGTGCAGTCCATTCAAGACTATCTGTACGCGGACGCGGGAAAGCTGTTCAAAGAAGGCCGATTCTCGGAAGCCATGGCCGTATTGGAAGAACTTAATAGAACCAACCCGAACTACAAGCGTCCTACCGGCCAGACGGTTTTTCAGCTGGTGAGTGCCGTGTCCGAGAAATTGGTAAACAGTTATATCGATCGCAACGATTTTCGTTCGGCGCGGCTGCTTATCGAGCGACTCGGTCGTGACTATGGAAAACAAGGGTTGCCAGCCCTCGTGGCAGTTAGTAGCCGACTAAAATTGCTGGCGACTGTCAAGAAAGAGGAAGCGGAAGCGCATCTACAAGGGCAACGATTAAAGCAGGCACAGTTGGCTGCACGAGAAATGGACAATACGTGGCCCACCTTGCCGGGTGCCGCAGAACTCCAAGCGGAAATATTTCGCCAGTACCCCGTGGTCATAGTCGGTGTTGCTCAACCTGTACAAGTTCCTGACGTGAGCCGC
>JANNPR010001285.1:0-3209 GCA_031400345.1 Planctomycetota bacterium
AGGTACTGCAGCCGATGATGAATCACTGAGGCAGTTTGTGTATCTCAGCTACGAACAAATCCTATCTCGACCACCAACTGCCTTGGAGTTCGACGCATGCCGAGAGTTCCTAGCGTCTCAAACCGGTTTACTTGCTGAAAAACACAAGTTAACGGCGGCAAAAGTAGGTGATACCTCCAGCGAGGCCCCCTCCGCCGACCCGCGTCAGCGCGCCAAAGAAAACCTTGTTCACGTTCTGCTCAATCACAGCGACTTTGTGACGATTCATTGACTTTGATCTTGGAAACTTTCTTAGTGGAGCGGAATTCATGAACAGCAACTGGGTCAACCGGCCAGAGACTCGTGTGCGGGAACGCCGAGCGTTCCTGGCCGATGTCGGCATGGGATTCACCGGACTGGTCTTAGGTGCCATGCTCTACCAGGATGGAATCGCCAAGGAGCAGGTAATCGACCGAGGACCACCTAATGGCCAGCCGCATTTTTTACCGAAAGCCAAAAGCGTTATCTGGCTGTTCATGATTGGCGGCGCGAGTCAGATGGAGACCTTTGACCCCAAACCTGAACTCAACAAGTACGCCGGCAAAACGATTGACGAAACGCCGTACAAAGCGACGCTCGAATCGCCCTATATCAAAAAGAATCTACGCGAAGTTATTGCCGGCCTACACAAAGTCCACCCGTCCGTTTATCCGATGCAAGTTGGGTTCCGCAAGCACGGCGAAAGCGGAATTGAAGTTTCGGATTGGTGGCCGCATCTAGCTGAATGCGTTGATGATATTTCGTTCGTGCGTTCGATGTGGACAACGGACAACAATCATGGTGCTCAACTTCAGTTCCACACAGGTAGGCATTCGCTGGAAGGGCAGTTACCTACCATCGGTTCTTGGGTCCACTATGGGCTCGGGTCGGTCAACGATGACCTGCCACAATTCATGGTTTTAGGAACTCCGATTGCCGATTGCTGCGGCGGCGTCGGGGGGCATGGAGCCAATTATCTAGGTCCCTTGCATAATGGCGTACAGCTGGCCACCGACCCTTTCAACCCACTTCCATTTGCCGGACCGGGGCCCGACGTGTTCGAAGAAGAACAGGCTCGCGAATTTGAACTACTGAACCGCCTGCATCGTTTGGCAGCCGTGGAATACCCTCAAGATTCCGGACTGACGGCACGGATTAAGTCGTATGAATTAGCCTTTCGCATGCAGTCGGCTGTCCCGGAAATCATGCGGTTCCAAGATGAGACCGAGGCGACTCGAAAAATGTACGGGCTGGACGAGACAGTAACTGCCACTTTTGGACAGCAATGCTTGGCCGCTCGGAGAATGGTCGAACGCGGTGTTCGCTTTGTTCAGATCTTCCACGGAAGTAACGGTGGCGCAGGGGCCTGGGATGCGCACGCGAATTTGCAAACCGGACATAGTCAGCTTTGCAAGCAAACCGATCAGCCCGTGGCAGCGCTGCTCAAGGATCTAAAACAGCGAGGCATGCTGAACGATACGCTCGTCGTCTGGGCCACAGAATTCGGCCGAACACCGGGAGCACAGAATTCGAACGGTCGCGACCACCACCCATACGGCTTTTCCGTTTGGTTGTCGGGCGGTGGCGTACGGGGTGGAACGGTTCACGGCGCGACAGACGAGTTGGGCTTCCACGCTGTCGAGAACCGCCACTACGTCACGGATATCCATGCCACGGTTCTGCATCAAATGGGGCTCGACCCACGCCGACTGGAAGTTCCCGGCCGCAAACGACTGGAGATCGACTTCGGACAGCCAATTCGGGAAATCATCAGCTGAACCGCTCCTCCAAAAACGACACTTCGAGACCACCCCCCGCCGAGTCACCTGCCACGTCACCCGCCAACGATTCACCTTGGTGGGGAATGGGTTGGCGAAGCACCCTCTGTAGCGCGCTGCTAGCCATCGGCAGTTTGTTGTATTGGCGGCTGTTTTACTCGACCGGCACAGAGCGTTGGGACAGCTTTAGATATTATATTTTGATCCCCGATATCGTCGCGATCTCCTGGTGCGGCGGCGATCTTAGTCGGTTTGCAATTATCGATCGGATTCCCGTACTAATTGCGGCCGGCGTCATTATCGGAATCGCGTACCTGCTGGGCCGTGTGGCAATTCTGCCCTTTGGGCTCTTCGAGAATCTGACTCGCCTCGAGCAATTCTTGTTTGCGACTGCTGTCGGCCTGAATTTCGAGTCCTTATTCACTTTGGCGATGGGCCTTTGCGGACAGTTGGCTAATCGTTGGCTATTCCTGGCAGCGGCACTTAGCGTGTGTGTCATCGCTGGCCTACAGATTTTTCGGCAAAGGTCTGTCGTACGACGGGCACTCTTGCCCGTCGAAAGTCAGATGACCGGCACGAGTGCCCGTCCACCCAACGGCACAGACTCGATGCGATCACTTTATGTTCTTGGGTCGCCGTTTTTGGCTTGCATCATCCTTGGTGCAATGATGCCTCCCTGGCAGTTTGATGTCCGTGAGTACCATTTGCAGGTCCCGAAAGAGTGGTTTCAGGCCGGGAAAGTGATGTTTCTCCCACACAACGTCTACGGGAATATGCCGTTGGGTTCGGAGATTCTGAGTGTATTGGGGATGCTGTTTTTCCCTGGTGAGCTCAATTGGTGGTGGGGTTCTCTGGTTGGCAAGACACTCATCGCCTGCTTCACACCGCTCACCAGTCTGACGTTACTGGCCGCCGGAAAACGATTCGTATCCACAAGGGCCGGAGTGATCGCCGCAATCTCTTATCTATCGATTCCCTGGATCGTTCACGAGTCCATGGCGGGTCTAATTGAAGGGGCCGTGGCGTTCTACGGCTTTGCCTCGACGTATGCCCTGTTGTTGTGGTCTTCCGACAGACGTCTCGCTGACGCGGCAACAAGTCCATCCGTTCAGCGGATCGGTTGGATCGTTCTAGCAGGCTTTTTGGCGGGAGCGGCGGCCGCTTGTAAGTATCCGGGAGCCTTATTTGTTTCCATTCCATTGTTTGTCTGGGTGGTCGCGGCTAGCTGGGAACGCGGTCCATCGTGGCAAACCGTTGGCGCGTTCATTCTGGCGGGCGTCGTCGGATGTGGGTTATGGTACGCGAAGAACTGGGTGATGACAGGGAATCCAACGTATCCGCTCTTCTATTCCGTCTTCGGGGGTGAATCGCGTACGTTAGAGAAAGATCTGCAGTGGCGAACGGCACATCGAG
>JANNPR010001288.1:0-2119 GCA_031400345.1 Planctomycetota bacterium
GGCCCTGCAACCCGTCAGTACACTTTTTCCAGGAGTTCATTTCCGGTGAACCATTCGGCGCCCAGTACGTGGCGAACGGCGATGAATGCCGGTTACTTGGCGTTTGCGAGCAACTCATTGGCACAACCTGGACAGGAGCGAAAGACTTTCAGTATTCAGGGGCCATTGGTCCCACCGATTTCGACGATCAGACGACCCGTTCGCTGGGTCGAATTGGGCGAACCTTGGCTACTTCGTTCAAGATCCGCGGCATATTCGGGGTCGATGTGGTCGTTAATCAGCAGGGTGTTTGGCCGGTCGAAATAAATCCGCGGTATACCGCATCGGTAGAACTACTCGAGCATTTCAATGACCGCCTTGTTCTTTATGAGCACGTGTCCGCGTTCCTAAATGAACAAGAACTACACGAATCATCGAGACGGCGGACTCGCCCGCTCGTTGCAGAGAATAGTGAGCCGGCCACTCAGAATTCTATTTGCGGTAAGGCGATCCTATTCGCCCGGGAACCTATCACGATAAGGCCGGCGTTTTACGACTTTATCTCTGCAAAGAACGAGGCGTCCTTTAGGCCAACAATTGTGGACGTCCCCTCGGTAGGTGACCAACTCGATACGGGCACCCCGATTGCGACGGTTTTCGCCCAAGGTTCCAGCCGCCTCCACGTCCTCGAACAACTGTGCTGCCTAACTTGTGGACTCTGGGACGCTGCGTTGAAAGTGCGTTGAAGGGAAATGTCTTGGCAGAGAGCTCGTACTGTACCTGATCGTCGTCGTCATTTTTTTGGCGATCCGAATTTGCCGTAGGGTGGGACCAGATCGCGTAGCGAGCGCCGGCCCACCAATGGGACCATTGATATCCATCTACGGCTGAGAACTATTTAACCACGGAACACACGAAAGACACGAAAAGGGGAGAGCGATGGAGATCTCTTGACACTTCCTCGGAATGGAAAACGAGTGTGTCGCAAATTGATTCTCTGCCTTCATACTGATTGTCTTCTTTAATGCGACTTGCGAAACACGAACGCCACGTACTGCGCCAACTTTCCGAGGTGGCGGTGCGCCTTCGCCGACTGATCGATTTCGCGCCAATCTTCATCCGTCATGCTGCCTAGCAACGGATTCACCGTGGTGATCAGGTTTCGGCCCCATTGTCTCCGCCCCAACCAAGCCAGCGAGTCGAACATGGATTGTAGCGGCCGGGTAACCCCGTAGCTCCAGTCTTGAAAGGCTTCGGTAATTAGTCCAGCGGAGGCGGCGATCGATTCGTACTCGGCACGCGTGAATAAATCATCCCACTGCCAAATATCGCGCACGACGCGGGTCAATTCGTCGTCACGGCAACGGCGCGCATCGGTCGATTTCCACACGAAGTCCACAACCACGAGTCGTCCGTTCGAACGTAACACGCGTGCCGCAGCTTCAAGGAAACGCTCGCGCTGGGGAAAGTGGAACGCGGCCTCCAAACACATCACGCCGCCGAACGAATCAGGGGTGAATTCCAGTCGCTGCGCGTCTCCCACGCAATACGAAAGCCCCGCGACATTACCGTAAAGGGTGTTCGCGATTTGAATGTTTTCTGGAAGCAAGTCGACGCCCGTCACAATCGCGTCCGGATGAATTCGTTTGATGAGATACGAACTCTTCCCGCGACCACAGGCAACGTCCAACACATTATCTCCCGGTTGAACGTTAAGAAGTTTGATCGATTTCCTAGCCAGTGCGTGCTGCGTGCCGGCCAAATTGGCCACCAAGTTGATCGGACTGAATAGGCCGCGCAACGAAAAGAAACCCAGATTCATCAACTCGGGGCCCCAACTGGAATCCCGCAACAGTCGAAAGGTTGCGTTCGTCCCGTTGTACGACCCTGCGATGGACTTGTCCGAGGACATGACGTAGTGGCCCAAAGTATTTCGAGGAAAACAGGAGCATCCAACGGACGCAATCGCGACACCACGGCAGGCGCGTTGGACGCTTGCGAACCGGCTGCAAAATGAGCGATTCTGCGATACTACTCGGAACGACGCGGCAAAACCATGATGCCTCACCAGCTTCGGCCACAATCCGCGCCGCCGCAAAGATCATCAGCCGTCACAGTGCTCATGATTGGTAGTCTTTGC
>JANNPR010001291.1:0-8283 GCA_031400345.1 Planctomycetota bacterium
CGAGTTCCATTGGATCTGCAAGTGCATGCGGAGGTTGGGAAACCCTTAGCTATCTCAGGGATTGCTGACTCTGGAGCAAGGTGTCAACTGCAATCAACCGAGCTGCTCGCCGAAGCTCGAAAACATCTATTAACTGTTGATGTACTGCAAAAACAGCTCGCAAGACTGGGCGGAACAAGTTACGAATTGAGAGAATTAACCGCCAAAATCGTTGGCGAACCAATGGTGCCACTTAGCGTGCTCGGCAGCTTGCGTCACGAGATGGTGCGGCAACTTGACGAGTCCATTGCGCTTCCAAATCGACGGATCTCCGCCGAGCCGGTACTACCTAAACTACGTCGGGAGATTCGTAGTTCGTCATCCGATCGAGATCGATCGTTACAGCCAGCAATGCTTCGAGTACTCTGTCGGTCGCTGGCGCAATTGTCCACGCTGCTCGACTTGGAAGTCTCGAGTCTGTTTGTAGATTTCCAGGACATCCGAGAGTTTCGCCAGGCCGTGGAGATGGCCAAGAGTCGTCGCACAGAAATCTATCTGGCAACGCCGCGCATACAAAAGCCTGACGAAATGGGGATATTTCGCTCGATGGCCCGTCATGGCGCCCACGGCTTCTTGGTGCGTAATTTGGCAGGACTTTTGTTTTGCCGAGCAGAAGGAATTTCTTGCGTGGCCGATTTTTCCTTCAATGCCGCAAATGAACTTACCGTTCATTATCTGCGAGGACAGGGTGCATTGCGCGTGACAGCGTGTTACGACCTAAACCGAGAACAGCTACTTGATCTCGTACGCATTGCTCCATCAGGTTGCCTTGAAGTCGTGATTCACCAACACATGCCGATGTTTCATATGGAGCATTGCGTGTTCTGCGCGGTCCTCTCTCCCGGAACAGACAAAACCAATTGCGGCCGCCCATGCGATCGCCACGAAGTTCGTCTGCGGGATCGCATTGGCGTCGAGCATCCTCTGAAAGCCGACGTGGGGTGCCGCAACACCTTGTTTAACGCAGTGCCACAAAGTGCCGCAGAGGCTGTGCCCCTGCTGATGGAGCAAGGCGTCTGTAATTACCGTCTAGAGATGTTGGACGAATCGGATGAAGCGATCCGCCTGATTGTGGGCGATTACCGCAAACTGATTGCCGGCACGTTAACGGGCCGAGATGTATGGCGGCGTCTGAATGCGGCCAATCGTGTGGGTGTGACCCGGGGAACTCTTGAGGAACGCCGAAACCCCCTGGCAATCTTGTAGGCCATCTCCAATGACACCCTCGAGACCGTCTGTCTCCGCAGCATTCGTTCGAGCGCTTCGGTTACGGTGCCCAAAGTGTGGCCAAGGAAAAGTGTTCCACGGCTGGTTTCGCATGCACGAAAGGTGTGCTCATTGCCAGTTCAAATTCAGTCGCGAAGATGGGTTTTATTTGGGTTCGATTTATGTCAATTATGGATTGACCGCTTTCGTGGTGGCGATCGCCTACCCGCTGCTGGTCTTTTACTTCGAGTTTGCTGAAAAGCAGGTCCTACTGGCAACGACCCTTGGCGTGATTTTGTTTCCGGTATGGTTTTTTCGGTATGCGCGAAGTCTGTGGCTAAGCTTTGATCAGTTTGTGGATCCGAAATGATAGGTAGCGCAGTGACCTATTCGCAACCCTTGGACGTCGCCTATAATTAGCATTCAACTAATAGGCATTCAACGTTCTACATTTACCAGACTTCGAACGGCAAAAGACTTCGCAACGGCAAAAGTTAAAAATGGTTCGTGTTGTTAAGATCATCGTTGTTCTAGGCACATTGTTCTGCCTGACTGACGTTGCGCTGGCTTGTCCAAATTGTAAAGACGGCCTGATTGACGGCGACCCGTCTCAAAGCGGGATCGTGCAAGGGTTTTTTTGGAGCATTATGATTATGCTCGCTACTCCCACATTGATTCTCGGCGGGCTCGGCAGTTATTTTTATTGGCTCATCCGGCAGGCGCAAAATCAACCGAGCGCACACGTTGCACGTGCCTCCGCTGGAACGCGTGCACACGGCCCCAAATTCGAGCTGGAATGAAGCCGGCCCAACAGTCATCCACGACCTATTGTAAACCAGGCTAGTCCGCCTTCGGTTTGCGTCGATTACGTGGGGTTGCCAAGGCGAACACGTTGGGCGGCGTTGTCGTCCAGGACCTGACGGTGGCGACGACTGATTTCGCGAATGTCCTCACGTGCGGCAAAGAACGCATCGACGATTGTCTTGTCCCATTGCTGATTGACACCCTCGCGAATGATTTTGTCGACGACGTCCTCAGGGAGTCCCTTTCGATACGGCCTATCGCTTGTCATGGCATCGTACGAATCGGCGACGGCAATGATTCTCGCAATCAGGGGGATTTCCTCTCCCTTCAACTTGTGAGGATATCCGCAACCGTCCCATTGTTCGTGATGGTGCAACACAGCGGGTAGTACGGCAGCCAACGGCTTAAGGTCGGATAGAATCTTATGTCCCAGCACAGGGTGCTGTTTCATGTGTTCAAATTCGGCGTCCGTCAGCCGACCGCTCTTTCTGAGAACACTGTCATCCGTGCCAATTTTGCCCACGTCATGCAATAATCCTGCCATATAGATCAATTCGAGGAACTTGTCATTGCATCCCAATTGTTGGGCCAAGCGAACGGCCAAGCGTCCGACACGATCACTATGACCTCGTGTGTACGTGTCCTTAGCATCAATTGCGGAAGCCATCGCCCGTACGACGTTGGCCACCATTTCCGCCTGCTCGCGATATAAACGGCGGTCGCCCGCATGGATACCCAGCAAGGCCCCCAATGAAGTGATCAAGCTGGCTTCGACGCTACCGAAGCCTCGATCTATCGTGCAGTTTAGGGCCAACAACCAGCCGTAATGATGCTCGCCTTCCCAAATTGCGGCGGCCACAGCGCCTTGGATTTCAGGGAAAGGCCATTCCGAAGAGCCGATCAGGTCGTCGTTGGCAAACAGCGGACCTGTGCTGCCGGCCTGACCCATGACTTCAATTAATCGCTGAGCCGCTAAATGATCGATGGGACAATCGCCGGCTGTCAACCATCTCGGTTCTCGTGACTCAGGCACCGCATCATGACGTTCGTCCTGGCGAGGCAGCAGTAGAACGCCAACGGCACCCGCCGGGATACATTCAATCAGCCGGTCCAAGACGAGTCGCCCCAATTGTTCCTCTGAATTGGAGATGCTCAAATTCTCAGTCAAGACATACAGCAAACTGATTTCTTCATAGGTGCTCGCCAGATTGTCGGAGATTTTTTCTACCTCTTGGCGTAGATCTAATACTCTGTCTTCGGCCCGTACTCGCTTGATAAACTCGCCGGCCAAGCGCAGAAGTGATGCCTTGGACCAAATGGTTTGTTGCTCTAGCCAACTCGCAGCGTCGGACGCTTCGATATTTAGAATTCGTGCAGTAATCCTCAGGTCTTCGGAAGTGGCAACCCGGTCGGTGGCAAACGGGGCGATAGCGACGCAATTACGCCATTTGCCGCAGTGCAACGGTATTGCCAACATGACGGCGCTATCAGATTCGTCGATGATCTGTGGCAACGCTTGTTGTGAAACGGCGCGAACCAAGGCGCTCAGTAAGAGTTCGTCCCCGCTAAGCTGTCCCGCGGCAGGGCAGAGCAATTCTCCGCCGACTCCATCCCAGATAAAAAATGCCACCCCGAATGAACTTGACAGTGTCGCCTGTAGCGCAGCGGCCGACGAACTGTCAACCATCTCGGCAAGCGGCAAAGCGGAATTAGGTAGCTGGACGCTCATACACGCTCTTAAGCAAACGCAACTCTCAAATACCTATAGGCAAACCCCGCCTAGGTAGAGATCAAAGAACTATTTGTGACTATCAAATGCTACATCACGGCTAACGTTTCGCCAGCAGTCTGCCGTTTGTACCGCTAGAACATGCAGACCACGACACGCCTGACTAATCGGAGCAATCGGCGTAATCTGGCGCGCGATACGCGAAGGTCAATGCCAAATGAGGAATTGGGAAATGAAAAGTGCAACATGAGAAGTGCAAAATGAAAAATGATCGCAATCACGCGCTAAACCAACACCACTTTTTACTTTTCACTTTTCATTTTGCATTATGGAACTGGACTTGCGTTAGGTCTCCTCCACGACCGCCAAGAATTCCGCCAGCATCATGGCCGTTGCGCCCCAGATGAAACTACCGTCGACAACATATCCGGGCGCATCCAACGACACGCCGCGGCGGATTACTGTTCGTCGTCTAAGACAATCGGGATTCAATAGCAGAGTTAATTTCGGCATCAGAATGGAGCTGACTTCTCGCGGATTAGGACAAAAGTTTGGTGAGTGGTCGGTGGCTGCGACAATGGGGGTGACCCAAAAATTGCTGGCGAATACGAATAAAGGTGTCAGGCGCCCTAAGATCCTCAGCGGGTCCGGGAGGATGCCTAGCTCCTCATTAAATTCTCGCACAGCTCCCTGTTCGTACGACTCCTCGAACATTAGTTCCCCGCCTGGGAAGCTCACTTGTCCTCCGTGCGTTAACATCTGCGTGGGGCGAACGATAAGTGGGAGACCCCAAGTTTCACCATTTGGAATTAGCAGAATCATAACTGCCGCTGCGCGTGTATCAAAGTGAGGTGGACCGCGATGTCGCCCGTAACCCATATCAGGTGTCAACGCCCTATGGTTGGTTTTTCCAGGTGGCGAATGCTTGAGGATATTCTCCACACGTTGTAAGAGATCGGAGTTTTCAGAGGTTGGATTCACTTCGATCCTGCTGACGAATCCACGATAGGGACTTTGTAAACAATGTACTGTTCATTGAAATCGAGAATTGTTGGATACACCTGCGGATAGGGTAATAGTGGATTGTTCTGCCGACGATCCACTAAGACATACCGTACAGCCACAGTTTGGCTTGCGGCCAAGACTCCTTCTTTCCAAGAAGACACGGCACCGTAACCACGGAGAGTCTGTTCTCGACGCCACCATTCCACGACACTAACCGCATCTTGAGGTACGTCTTTCCATCCCACAAACTCTGGCCGACCAGCATACCACTTGAAAGTTTGCTGACCTCTTGGCGTAACCACTATATCGTTAGGCTTGGTGTTAATGGCGAACCAACGACAAACAAGCGACCAGTTGTGGTAGGCCAGCCGTGCATGGGCGGGTTGAGCCGACGCAGCGGCTGCCGCAGGCCGGTCAGCGGCTGGCCGCAGGTCTTTAACGTGTTTGAGGTATTCCCCTCCCAACCATCCGCTAGCGACGAGAATGCCTCCCACGAGCAGCCAGTCGGCCTGAACGGCACGAGCATATCGATGATCGGTGAGCGTTCGTAAATGTTGCCACGCCAAGACCATTCCAAATGAAAGACCCACTGGAACCGTAGCATCCGAAAGTCTAAACCAATAGAACTTCAGAAGGCTGGCGGCCAGATCTGGAGCGTACAGCGTCGTTTGGTCTATGACAGCTCCGGTCAGCGCGATCGCAATCGCGCCGGCTACGAACTGTTGCAACCGCCGCGCACCATTGTTGGTCGGGGCATATTTCCAGAGGACGCACCAAGCGGCGATGGCAGCGAAATGCCGGAATATGAACAGGTTCGGAAACCGGTGGATGAGTAAGTGATGCGACAATCGCTCGAATACGTGAATATGATTTGCTTCCAAAATCGTCGCCGCCGGTGTCCCCCAATTCAGCATCAATGCTGGAGCTAAACCGGGCAAAGATAAGCAACATGTCAGAAACATCGAACACAGAAACTGCTTGGCCCGCGGACGATTAGAGGAGCATAACCAGATCGAACCCCCAACAACACATGACCAACCGCCGACTAAAATGTGCCAGGCGGAGGCGACAGCGAAGCATACGCACATTTGCTGCCATTTTCCCTTTACCAACGCGGCAAGACCAAACCAGACAAACGCATAGGCAATTCCCTTGGCTTCTAATCCTCCGACTACCCATTCACCAGCCATGTGCAGGTGCTCACAAAACATGAGGAATAGTGTCGCCGTTAGAAGCGATATCAACGGTCTGGGTATTACCGAATGACTAAGCCGTTGCCAGGCGATCGATTGCAACACCCAAACCAAACAACGACCAATCCAGGCGACAGTCTCTAGGGGCAACCAACGTGAAAGCCAGCCGAATGCCCAGTAGAACAACAGGTGGGTATTTGCCGACTCCAGGAATAAATCTCCGGCGCACCAGTTGGGGTCCCAGTAATGTTTTGCTTTGGCAAGATAATGGGATTCATTAACATCAGGCGGGGGCCAACCCGCATAAACGAAAAAAATCACTGTGATTAGCGTTACTTCCCCCATGGTCAACCAGCGTGAGGGCGCGGATTCCGCGATGCCATTCGTTGTGGATGTCACGCATCAGTTCCGTTTTTGTCTACTTGCCGTGTCGTTTTCGCTGCCCGTATCATGCGTGCCTCCTAGATCTTCGTTTTTAGCATTTCAGGTTGGCGGCCAACAAAGCGGTATCATAAACACAAGGCTGGCGAGTCATGCCTGATTTCCACCCATCTTCTCAAAAAACGCTGCGTCAAGTTGTGTCGCAGGGATCCATTCAAGTTCCGGGTGCCTTTAATCCGATTACGGCGCGGCTAATCGAGCGATCCGGATTCTCCGCTTGTTATTTATCGGGAGCCGCCTTTTCCGCGAGCGCACTGGCTCTTCCCGATATTGGATTGTTCACGTTGACGGAATTGACTGAACATACCAAACGGATAGCAACAGCAGTCGCCATACCGATCATCGTTGACGCCGATACGGGATTTGGAGAAACGGTAAATGTGGAACGTACCGTGGTCGAATTATCGATGGCAGGTGCTGCCGCAATTCAGCTTGAAGATCAACAATTGCCCAAGCGATGTGGGCACTTATCGGGTAAGACGCTGGTGGAAGTTGACGCGATGTGCGACAAAATTCGAGCTGCCGCAATGGCACGGCCCGTAGCGGACCTGGTCATCATCGCGCGCACGGATGCGCGAGGCGTAACAGGTCTGGATGATGCAATCTCGCGTGCCCGCAGTTATCTCAAGGCTGGTGCGGACTGGATATTTCCAGAAGCATTGATAGACCGAGCCGAATTTCAGAGGTTCGCTGCTGAAATCAATGCGCCTCTGGTGGCAAATATGACGGAGTTTGGTAAGAGCCCACTCATACCATTTCAAGAACTCGCCGACCTTGGATACGCGGTTGTGCTATACCCAGTCACGTTATTGCGCACCGCAATGAAGGCGTTGGAGAATGCGCTAAGAATCATTCGTGACTCCGGTTCGCAAGCCGAACTGATCGGTCAAATGCAAACGCGGCAGGAGTTGTACGACCTTCTGGACTATGGACTATTCGAGAAACGCGACCAAGCGCATTTTGGCGGTCGGGATGCTGGTTCATAATTTTTATGCTGACCTACGAGCAGTCGGATTCTCACATGACAGAGCCCATTTATAGTCCCGGTTTAGAGGGAGTTATTGCTGGCGAAACGGCCGTCAGCAATATCGATGATGGTCTCCGGTATCGAGGCTACTCGGTGGAGACACTGGCCGACCAAGGGTCATTTGAAGAAGTTGCATTTCTGATTCTCCACGGGCGATTGCCTGCGTCCGCCGAGCTGGCGTCGTTCGCGAAGCGATTAACTGTAGCAGCCGCTCTCGCTCCGGAAATCGTTCTCACGCTACGATCCATACCGTCAACGAGTTCCATGATGGATGTCATGCGAACTGGGTCGAGCTTGCTGTCTCATTGGGACGCCGATGTTGCCGACAATAGCCACGATGCCAATCTTCGCAAAGCCGAACGTTTGCTAGCACAGCTGCCGCTAGTGATGGCGGCCGCTTTCCGTCTGCGACAGAGACGGGAACTACTATCGCCTGTGCCGAATCTATCGTTTGCTGGGAATGTTTTGTGGATGACCACCGGTCACAAGCCCACTCAGCAACAAACACGTGCTATGGACGTGACACTGATCATGTATGCCGAGCACGAATTTAACGCCTCGACCTTTGCTGCTCGAGTCGTCAGCTCCACACTGGCCGATATGCACTCGGCGATTACCGCGGCAATCGGCGCACTCAAGGGTCCATTGCATGGATCGGCGTGTTCGAACTGCTGGCCGATGCCCGCAGCCAGATCGCAAGCGTCAACGGCGCCATCCAGGCGCTGCGCGACTTCTGGATCGCGCAGGCCGACCTCGACATGGCGCTGATCGGCAAGCCGGGACTGGTTGTGGCATCCAGTCCGGAGAAGCCGGCCGGCGGCAGCGCCGCGGCGCACTGA
>JANNPR010000021.1:0-2485 GCA_031400345.1 Planctomycetota bacterium
CCTCAGGCATCTCTTACCCTACCCGCTTCCGCACTGGCTTGCCGCCGAACCAGCCTAACCGGTAAATCGTGCGCAACTCCGGCGGCTGCCAGAGTGGCACACTTCGGATCGGTACGGTGAAAAATCGATCGGGCTATTTACCAGCCCAAACAAAAAAGGACCGGCAGCGTGAGTTACGCTGCCGGTCCGATTCGAGCTTTGTAAGAACTATGTTTAACGCCTTCTAGGCGCTTTTGACCTTTGGTTCGACGCTCTTAAAAAGCGGAGTCCGCTTGTCGACGACGTCACCGGTGATCACGTACGAATGGCCTTCGCCATGTTCCGGTAGGTCGAACATGATGTCCAGCATCACATCTTCGACAATGGATCGAAGACCGCGTGCGCCTGTTCCCTTTCGCATCGCTTTGACAGCGATGGCCTTCAGCGCATCCTCGGTAAATGTGAGTTCACAGTTTTCCATTTCGAACAACGCTTGATACTGCTTGACCAAAGCATTCTTGGGGTCCGTGAGTACCCGTATCAAGCCTTCTTCGTCGAGCGGTTGCAATGTCGACAGAACCGGCAAGCGACCGACAAATTCGGGAATCATTCCGTATTCGATGAGGTCTTCGGTGGCAACCAACGGCAGCAATTCCATCAAACCGCCGTCCACATTGGTGCTCGCCGATTGGCCGAAGCCAAGCGTACGAGTCCCCAGTCGGCGACGGATGATGTCTTCCAAACCGACGAACGTTCCACCCACGATGAAGAGGATGTTCGTGGTATCCATTTGAATATACTGTTGCTCAGGGTGCTTTCGTCCCCCTTGCGGCGGCACGTTGGATACGGTGCCTTCCAGCATTTTCAGAAGTGCCTGCTGCACACCTTCACCGGAAACATCCCGAGTGATCGAGACATTGTGGCTAGTCCTGCCAATCTTGTCGATTTCGTCGATGTATAGAACACCGCGTTGAGCGGCTTCGACGTCAAAATCGGCAGAGTGGAGCAGCTTCAGCAACAAGTTCTCCACGTCCTCGCCGACGTATCCCGCTTCGGTAAGCGTGGTGGCGTCGCCGATGGCGAAGGGGACGTTGAGGATGCGGGCCAGAGTGCGAGCCAGCAGCGTCTTGCCACATCCCGTGGGACCGATTAGAAGGATGTTCGACTTTTCGATGTCGACCCCAGAACCGCCTTCAAAGCCGAGCGAAAGTCGTTTGTAGTGATTATGTACCGCAACCGCTAAAATTCGCTTCGCGGGACTCTGTCCGATTACGAATTCGTCGAGCTCTTTGACAATCTCGCGTGGCGATGGGATTCGATTAAATAGTTGTTTGGTCGGGCCGCGTCGTTTTTGTTCCTGTTCTAAGATGGATTGGCAGAGATCGATGCATTCACCGCAAATGTAGACGTCGCCTGGTCCTTCGACCAACGGGCCAACATCCCGGTAACTCTTGCGGCAAAAGGAACAGAAGGCATTTTTCTTCGTCGTGCCGCCACGACGGCCTCCCCCTAATTCCTTTCCTTGAGACATGCGTACTCCTTTTTCGGCTCCGGACCGGCGATGCCGCGTCCACGTAATCGTTGATGTCTGCTCGAGTAGGCCGACCGGAGTTTACTCACCGGCCGTTCCGCTGCGCGGCATCCCTGTCCATTGCATCGAGCTGTAAAAGTTACAACCCTCGTGAGATACTTTCCGCGAAACGACGCGGAACCTCTCACCCTTGCCCGGTGGACCTTACCAAATCAAGTCCTGCCGCTGTCCAGCCTCCCAGGCCGTAACAGAACGTAAATTAGATACGGACGGTATTACTGTTGAAGTTTTCGAATGTGGAACAATCGCGACCGCCGGACCTAACCCTTGTTATCTGAATCCTTTAACTGCTTCTGGAGCTTCGCTCCCAAGGCCGTTTTTATTGTTCGGTATTCCGACTCGTTTAAGTCACCTTCGCGGTGCATTTCTTCGAAATTTGTGAGCAGCTCACTGGCAGAAACTTCGTTCTCTTCGGCTCCATCGCGAAACCTTTGCACAATAAAAAAACCAACCGCAACTACGACCGACAAAACCGATGTCCACAAAACAGCTTGAGGAACCGGTTCTGCCAGAAACTTCAGTAACGGCTCGTATCTGTTCACAACGATAAAGGTGTCGCAAGTTAACTGACCAGGGAACACCGGTTATTATGCACACCGTGCCCTTTGAGTCCATAACTAAGCAACTTCCGCACCCAAAACTGTGACTTTGTCGATTATTTCTTTGCCAGCACCACGCCGAACGGCGCCTATCATATCGGATGCCAAGCAAATTCCACAGCGCGACTTTCCATTCAAAATAGCTCGGCTCGCTGTTACAGGTTCCTTACGCGAACGCAACAAGAATGGATCATTCTCCCAAAGAGTCTGATCGTTGGGGTGTCTAAGTGCCCCAGCAGTACCGTCGTTATGAGCGTTACAATCGGCAGCTAGATATCGCGGGCACCGCCGAAGTTCTGTACGTAGGCTCGTCAGT
>JANNPR010000380.1:0-15000 GCA_031400345.1 Planctomycetota bacterium
ACCCGTAACGCTACAGGAAATCCGGGAATGGCGACAGGAGGCTGCGGAGACGTGTTGACCGGTGTGATCACCGCCCTGATTTGCCAGTGCATGTCACCTTTGGAAGCAGCACAATTGGCAGCACATGTGCACGGCTTAGCCGGTGACCTTGCCGCGCATGAGTTAGGAATGGTATCGCTGATTGCCCGCGACTTAGTGGAGTACTTACCCAAGGCGTTTCGGCGACTTTGAAGAACAAACTTCGGGAAATTAAACGTTTGTGAAGCTGCTAAGATCAACAGATAATCTGCCATCGGATGTGCTCAGCGGGGCGGTGAGCATTGGGAATTTCGACGGCGTACACCAGGGACATGCGCGGATTGTAACCAAGTTGCGGGAAATGGCAGATCAGGTGAAGGGGCCCGCCGTAATCCTTACTTTCGATCCGCATCCGGTCCGACTCTTACGACCCGATCAAGCTCCTCCACCGCTCACTTGGACCGATCGCAAGGCCGAACTGCTTGCGGAACTTGGGGTCGACATGGTGATCGCATACCCAACTGACGAAGCCTTGCTCCAACTTTCACCTGGTGAGTTTTTCTCCACGATCGTTCGCAAACAGCTTGACGCACGCGCGATGGTTGAGGGTCCCAACTTCTATTTCGGTCAGAATCGAACTGGAAATATCGAAACGCTGAGACACTTTTGCATGCAAGCGGGGATCGGCTTGGAGGTGGTTGCGCCGCTCCTATTAGACGGCGAATATGTTTCGAGCAGCCGGGTGCGGAAGATGATCGAACTGGGCGACGTCGCCGGTGCGAGACGGATGTTGACTCAGCCGTATCGGATTCGGGGCATGGTGACACATGGGGCGGCTCGCGGATCACGGATTGGCTTCCCCACGGCGAATGTCGACGCCATCGATACGCTGCGACCGGGGTGCGGTGTATATGCCGGTCACGCTTCCGTCGCGGACCAAACGTACCCGGCGGCGATTAATATCGGTGCCAATCCAACCTTCGGTGAGAACTCGGTAAAGGTTGAAGCACATCTGCTCAACTTCAACGGCAACGTCTACGGTCAATCCATAACTGTTGACTTTCTCGAACGGTTGCGAGACATTCAGCCCTTCGCGACAGTCCATCAATTAAAGCATCAGCTGGCCCAAGACGTGGCGAAAACAGAACGTATCAGCGCCCAATCACGTCCCGGCACCGAGTCACGTATCAGCACCGAATCACCCAGTACGGCCGTCCCACGAATTCCAGATACGCGATAAAGATCAGGATGGGGTACCTTGTTTCGTCATTCCATTTGAACTCGTGCTTCATCGTTACTTAAAAATTATGGCAGCTGCAACTATCAATTGGAAACGCTTCGCGGAGATTGTTAATGCTCACCAGACGTTCGTGTTGACGAGCCACGTTCGGCCTGACTGCGACGCGCTGGGAAGCGAATTGGGAATGGCGGGCGTGCTCGAATCTTTGGGAAAACGTGTCCGCATCGTGAATGCCGAGACTACTCCACCCAATCTGAGTTTCATCGATCCCGCAAAGAAAATCTTGGCGTTGGGAAAAGACGTCTTCTTAGAGGATGTGATTAGCACTGACGTAATCATGGTCCTGGACACTTCGGCGTGGATTCAGTTGGGAGCGATGGCGGACGCGATTCGCTTGGCACCCTCGCTCAAGGTCATCGTTGACCATCACCTGACACAGGATGATCTGGGGGCCGAGATTTTCAAAGACACATCGGCCGAGGCAACTGGGCGTTTAGTCGTCGAGGCAGCTGAAGCCCTGGGTGTCGCGCTGACCTCCGAGATCGCCACGCCGCTATTTGCGGCGGTTGCCACCGACACAGGTTGGTTCCGTTTTGGATCCGCGACTAGTGGCACTTATCGAGTTGCAGCGCGCCTAATCGATGCAGGCGCACGACCGGCGCAAATTTATGGTGACCTATACGAACAGGACTCATTAGGGAGAATGAAGTTACGTGGAGTGGTACTGCAACGTATCGTTTCGGAACTGGGTGGACGGCTAGGCCATACCTACATCCGACAAAAGGACTTCACTGACACCGGGGCAGTGCCCAGCGATACGGAAGATCTGATTAATATTGTGTTATCAGTGCGAGGCACCGAGGTGGCCGTCATTTTTGTGGAATTATCCCAAGGCGGCGTAAAGGTCAGCTTTCGCAGCCGCGGTACACTGGATTGTAGCCAGATGGCCGCTCAGTTCAACGGCGGCGGGCACAAGGCAGCTGCCGGCGCAACGTTGATCACGACTTTGCAGGAGGGTCAGTCCCAGGTTCTTGACGCGGTCCGTCAAGCCATGAAACAATAGCCACACCCACCCCACCATCCCTCGTCGGTTCCCGCACACGCTTACTGACGATCACGCCCCCTGAGTTACACTCCCCGGTCAGCAATACTTCATCCATCCAGACCAGAGTACGCCCCCCCCATTCTCAGTCGGAGTTCGATTGTGAAAAACAAAGACGATAGACCCATTGCATCCGAAGTCACCGCTCAAGCACCGGCGGTGACTCCGTCCGAAGATCGCCGAGGTTTCTTGAACAGGTTGGCAGCTACGCTCATTGGTGGCTTCTGCACGCTGGTTCCATTCGCGTCCGGATTAGCGGTCCTGTTGGACCCGTTGCGTCGCAAGTCGGCTTCCGCCGGTTTCATCCGCGTGGCCAGTCTGGAATCGGTACCCGACGACGGGGTACCCAGGCAATTTCCTGTGATCGCCGATCGCACCGACGCTTGGAATACTTATCCGCAAGACGTGATCGGTTCCGTATTCTTGAGGCGAGAAAAGGGTTCACCCGTGGTCGAATGTGTCAACGCTACTTGTCCGCATGCAGGTTGTTATGTTGATTATCTGCCTTCGCCGAAGCAGTGGTTCCAATGTCCCTGTCACGACAGCCGGTTCGAACCCAATGGGAAGCGAATTAAACCTGAGACCTGTCCCAGTCCGCGCGACATGGATCCGTTGCGAATCGACGAACAAGAACTAAAAAATGGCGAAGTCTGGGTGGAATTCAAGGATTTCTACACCGGTCGCTCAGACAGAAAGGAACGATAGTGAATCGTTTGCTGGATTGGTTTGACAATCGCACGGGCTATCGCGATTTCATGCACGAGGCGCTTTACGAGCGAATCCCCGGTGGAGCTCGCTGGCGATATGTCTGGGGAAGCACTCTTTCGTTCACGTTCTTTATTCAAGTCGTGACGGGTTTGTTCTTATGGATGGCTTATAGTCCCAGCGCGCGGTCCGCTTGGGAAAGCGTGTATTTCATTCAATACCAGATGCAGTGGGGCTGGTTGCTGCGCGGTATTCACCATTTCACAGCGCAAGCGATGGTCATCCTGCTGGCGTTGCACCTGGTTCAGGTCGTCATCGACGGAGCGTATAAAGCACCGCGCGAGGTGAACTTCTGGTTGGGGCTAGTGCTCATGCAGATTGTATTGGCGCTTTCGTTAACAGGCTACCTTCTGCCGTGGGATCAAAAGGGATACTGGGCCACGAATGTCGCGACAAACTTGATTTCGCTCGTCCCGGGAATTGGGGAACAGCTTCAACGGGTCGTTGTCGGCGGCTCAACCTATGGACACGCTACCCTAACTCGATTCTTCGCGCTGCATGCCGGGGTCTTGCCGGCGATCCTGGTGGGATTGCTCGTCTTACATATCAAGGTCTTTCGGCGTCACGGCATCTGTGCGGTCGGGGCAGATGAGCGACCGGCGACCACCTTTTGGCCCGATCAAGTGCTGAAAGACGCCGTCGCCTGTCTGGCCATCTTGGCGGTGATTCTTGGTTTTGCCGTGAAAGGCTTTTACTTCGCGCCGCCTTCTGGTGAAGCACTGGAAACGCACCTAGGAGCCGAGCTTGGTGCACCGGCCGATCCCGCCATTCCCTATTCAGCCGCCAGACCCGAATGGTACTTCCTATTCTTGTTTCAATTCCTTAAATACTTCCCCCATGAAAATGAATTCTATGGAGCCGTCGCCATTCCGGGGCTCGTGATGGTCATGTTGTTCGTCATGCCTTTCGTGGGACGTTGGAAACTGGGACATCGATTCAACTTGTCGCTGCTTGTGGCCTTGGGCCTAGGCGTCGGCGTATTAACAACTTTGGCTTTGCGCGAAGACTCCAAAAACCTGGCCTATCAGGAAGCGGTCAAAATAGCGGACGAAAATCGCTTGCGGGTCGTTCAATTAGCTATGTCGCCGACCGGGATTCCAGATTCTGGCGCGACCGCCTTGTTGCGGGATGATCCCAGAACGGCCGGTGCGATCCTCTTTAGGCGTCATTGTTTAGCCTGCCATACTCATAAGTCCGATACTTCGTCCGGTGAGATTCTGGTCAGTCGTCAAATCGATTCAGAAAATCCATCGGCACCGAACCTGGCAGGTTTCGCGTCCCGTGAATGGATCACGGGAATGCTCGATCCCGAACAAATCGTCAGCCCGCAACATTTCAAATATACGGCACATGGAGTCAAGGACAAAAATGGAAAATATAAGGAAGGAGGGATGGTACAGTTCGTGATGGACAACCTTTCTAACCTTAGCGAACCGGACAAAAAGGCACTCGCTGACGTCGCGGCTGCGTTGTCCTTCGAGGCAAAATTAGCTTCACAGCGGAAAATTGATGAGCAAGCAATGCAAGACGGTAGCATCGAACGTGGCCGGAAAGCACTAGTAGAAACGTTTGCTTGCACCGACTGCCATAAGTTCGGCGATCAAGGCGACCTCGGTACTGCTCCCGATCTGACTGGCTATGGCTCCAGAGATTGGCTGATCGCATTCATTAGCAACCCAGCCGACGAACGATTCTACGCCGAGAACAACGAGCGGATGCCCACTTACGCCCGAGATCCTGCCAATCCCAAAAAGAATATTTTGAAACCGCGTGAAATTGAGATTCTGGCCGACCGGATTCGTGGCGATTGGTACGTGCCGAATCCGACCGAAGCGGTTAAATGATAGCAGGCACCTCGATGCAAAACACCATTCGGTTATCACCACATCGGCGATCCATTGCGATCTAAGGACTAACTCTTGTAACGTCCGGTCTAGGCGGAACCAATTTCCACCCACGATTGGCACGTGGCGAAGGAAAATTTCTCGATGTTTCGTGACATTCTGTCATTCACACCGCGACAACGCGTGACAATCTGCCGGTCGCCATCGGCAAAGGACGTTGGGCACGGAGGCGGTGTCGTAGTGACGCTCTGTATCGCCCTTCGTCAAGCAGTGGCGATAGGTAGCAGCTTCGCGCTGCGCGGTTACTTATTCGTTCGGAACGCTCAATTGGAAAATATCATGGGGTCTGGGACGGGTCATCTAGACGGATCGAATGTTTAGTGACAAGTTTTCCACCGCTTTGCTAGCGAGTTGCCGGACGGCGAATGACCGAAGTCTATAGGAAAAGAGGCATTCATATTTTTTTGTTTTGTTCTTAATCAGGGTATGCGATGTGGCGCATTAAAATGCGACGTGAACCTGGAAGGTGGGATTCGCATCACTATCGCAAAGCGCTTATTCTGAACGTTGAAGTCAAATGTTTCGGAGATAAAAACGAAATTGAATCCTCGCGGCATTTGGTTTGCAACCTACCGCGACCGTGATCAGTTCAAGTGTGCCGAGATTTCAAATCTTCATGGAGGAGAGTTCGATGCTAGTACTCAGTCGCAAAGTCGGTGAACGGATAGTAATCAACGAGAACATCACCGTCGTAGTCCAACGGCTGTCCGGGAATAGAGTGGCCTTGGGTATCGAAGCCCCCCCCGAAGTATCTGTGCTACGCGGGGAACTGCGCGGCCATGATCAAGAAACGGCACACGAGCCTCTGCTAGCTATCGTCAGTTTTAATCCAGAATCTCGCACCATCGAACGACCCTTGCATCGTGTCGCCCGGTAAGCACTTTCGACTTTGATCAATTTGCAATGCTAGCTAAGTTCGCATCTTTGTCGGCCTGCAAGAATTTCGAGTCGCTTGATCGCCAGTATGTGCCAAGCCTAAGACTTGCTACCCCACTGGCGAAAGTGAGCAAGGAATTGTTGTTCGACGTTTGGAATTCGGCGCAGCAGTCGTTCACTTAGTTGGCCTGGTGGTGTAAGCGATTCGATATCACCTAGGAAACTCAGCAGTTCACCGTGCGCTATCGTCGATCCGTGCAACATAAAGTGCGTCCAAGCCCAGGCCGACCGGTATTCTGACACACCCATTTGGTTCAGATCCGTTAGCTTTTCCAGTGTTGCTAGGGAAGGGCACGCACCCAGCCAAGCATTCACCCGCACGGCGGCCAGATGGGAGCTCTCGTGCGCACGCTTATCGGGACGGGCCTCGAAATACTCTGCAAGCCCTTCATCTAACCAAAGCGGGACCATGCGCAAACTGGCATGCAAGACGGCGTGCGTGCATTCGTGGCGGACATCGACATCAAATTCGCTGTGCCAGTGGGCAAACACCATCCCGGGTCCTCGATTCTTAATAAACAGGGCGCGTCGATTGGGGACGTTCGGGAAGTACTGGTTCACATATTGCGCATAGCTTGGTTTTCGAAGAAATAAAAACAGATGGATCGGTTCCTGCGATTCGGTAAGTGAAAGGGTTTTGCAGACATCGCGTCGGAGGCTGCTGATTTCGCGCAGAAGCGGTTCTTGATCGGCCAATGAGAAATCGGCATGGCAATGAAATGGGCCTAGCTGCCGTTCATCAGGCCAACCTTCTCCAAGGGCCAGCGGCGAGCTGAAAACCGGGAGTCCAAAGCACGAAAAGAAGAAAAGCCAAATTGGCTTAGAGAAATGAGCCGGTTGAAGTCTCAAAGTTAGCCTGCTTTCCGCCAACGGAACCAAGCTCCCGATGCCTTCTTAGTCTTCAATCGCCCGCTCGGTATGGACTTTCCTTCCACCACTGCCGTTGGATGGTCACAGCAAACACGATGTGCGGCTTCATCGCCCGCAAGTTCCATGACGCGCTCGAAAGCACGGCGAATTAAAGGCCGTCGCGATTTGCAACCGTGAGCGTCAGTTGCGACAAAGTGAACTAATCCTTCCGCCAACATCCACTCGCTGAATTCCTGACTGGCGGGACCGAAGGTCCCTAGCAAGCTCCCCGCTGTGACCTGCATCAAGCAACCTTTATCTACCAGGGGAGCCAAGAGTTGGCGATGTTTGAGCAAGCCTTGATTCCGTTCGGGATGCGACAGCACCCCGGTCATGCCGGCAGCGTGTAAACCTTGGAGCACAGGCTCTAAAGGGAAGTACAACTCATGCGGTAATTCCAAGAGGACGTGTCTGCGTTGATCTGCAAGCGTTACGACTTTTCCCGAGCGGAGGCCGCCGATCATTTGCGTGTCGATTCGCACATCGGCTCCGGCAAGAATTCGCAATGGAATCTGGTTTTTCTCCAAAGCCAACTGCAATTCCCGCGTCCGTTCGCGAATCGACGCGCCCTCATTGTGGAGAAAATTACCTAATTGATGCGGAGTCGCGATGATTGTGGAGATGCCATCGGCAACAGCGATTTGCGCCATTTCCAGGGATTCCTCCCAGGATTTAGCGCCATCGTCGATTCCCGGGAGCAAATGGCAATGAATGTCGACAAAAGGTTGTGTGTCGTTCATGACATTCCCCGTTTTCGCCGCCGACAAATTGTCTGCCGCCGGTATCCGTAACTGAACCGCTGGCGAAAGAAATTCCACTCCAGACCGGATCGGCGGCGAACTATACCTCTTGTGTCGATCGGGTCAAGATGAATGTGAAAGTGCCCAATAGCCCCTCAGCACTATTGCAAGTACGACCGTTGACGCGTAAGCCAGCGGGAATAATGCCAGCACTCGGATGCGGACGCATCGTTGTTCAAGCTATCGGTGCCAATTGACCGCATTTCGGACCGACGATATCGTGTTCGTGCTTGGATGCGCACCGGCAGTGCCGTTCTTAAGTGTTCGGTTCTTAGTTCTGCTATTCTCGTGAAAGTTGGTTTGGTGAAATACGCAGCCATTGGTCCAATCGCCGTGCACTTCCCGGAACGGGTAGAGACCAACGAGGATCTCAAAGCTGCGAACCCTACCTGGGATATGGACCTGATCTTCGAGAAAACAGGGATTGCTAAGCGTTATATCGCTGCCCCGGGTGAGTGTGCGTCGGACTTGGGGGTTGCCGCAGCTGGTAAGCTTTTCCAGGAATTCGACGTCAACCCGGAAAGCATCGACTTCTTGCTACTTTGCACCCAGACTCCTGATTACCCGCTACCCACAACGGCCTGTCTAATGCACCAACGCATGGGGCTGCGTAGTTCTTGTGGGGCGTTAGACTTCAATCTGGGATGCTCAGGTTTTGTATATGGGCTCGCTTTAGCCGACGGCTTGATTCACACGGGCGCGGCGCGGCGGGTGCTATTGGTGACTGCCGAAACCTATTCGAAGTACATCCACCCGAGCGACCGAAGTTTGCGCACGATATTTGGCGATGCTGCTGCGGCGACGTTGATCGAGGCAGCAGACGAGCCTTCCCTGTCGGGTTTTCAATTCGGTACTGATGGCAGCGGCGCCGACACGCTGTTGGTAACTCAAGGGGGTGCCCGCCCAGCCAAGGATGCACACAAACCGAGACACCGGCACCGATGGCCAAGTGCGCTCTACATGGATGGGGCCAGCCTGATAAACTTCACTGTTGGCGCCGTCCCCCAACTCGTACAAGACATCCTCAAGTCGGCAGCGCTTAATTTTGACGATATCGATTTATTTATCCTTCACCAAGCCACTAGAAAAATGCTCCTGCAATTGCAGAAGCGGCTCGAAATCGACGAAAGTCGCTTGCCGGTAGTGCTGGAAGATTGCGGCAACACAGTCTCTTCCACCATTCCGATCGTCATCGATCGCCTGCGATCCGACGGGCGACTGCGATGCACAATGCGAAATCTGCTCGTCGGTTTCGGTGTCGGACTCTCTTGGGCGGGCTGCGTCTGGGACGAGACGTTTGAAAGGCAATAGGTGCCACTGTTGAAACGCGATGCGGGCAGATTAAAATTGTCACGTGGTGCCAGGGCCCGTTTCGTTCCGAGCAGTAACACCCCTGAGCTACGCTTTGGCTTTGACAGTTCGGGACTCCCGTAAACCGCGACTAAGTATATCGCGCAACAGGGGTGAATAGTCTTCGTACTTGCTCCGATCGGGTGGGCCATTCGTGTGCTGGTAAATTGCATCGCGAGGCTTTTTGCCAAGGGCGATCAGGGTCGAACTAACGGTCCCTCGTTCCGAATTGCGAGAAACCATGCTAGGACGACCTGGTGTGGACGGCGCTCTGGCAAAAACTTTGCTTGCGACTGCCAAGAACTTCACCGGAGAATCAAGCGTCTGCAAGGTTAGCAGGCGGTGAGCCAGCTTGATGCGTTCGTCGCGGGGATCGTTTACATCTCCTCCGCCGACGATGCTTAGTCCCTCTTGCAACTGAACGGCATCCACCTCATCACCGCCGTGAACCACCCATCCGCTTTCGAAATCTGCGATAACGTAGTTCACTCCGTCATATTTGTTGGCGGACAGCTCATCTAACGCCAAGTCAACGGCGCGACGAGCCGAACCACATCGTAATAATTCCTTGCAAAGAATTCCTCGCGATCGCGGAGTGATCGGTGGAATCACTTTAGATCGGTTGCAGGCACCAACAAACAATCCCTGTTGGTTCACTCCCAGCCAAGTACCACCCGCTTGTTGATCAATCCCGCATAGCACTCGTGGCTTGCCAGATTGGATCGAGGGAACGGTGCTCGGCCGGGCAAAAGCCTCTTCGCGATTACCCGCAATTAAAATTGGAGCCTCTGGAACGAGTCGGTACTGAATTGCTAGAAGACACATAGTATTACAAAGAGAGTCTCGTGGGTTTTGTTGAAATACCCAAGCCTTTAAGGCCAAGGTGTATAAGCCAACCAATGTACGAACAAAGCAGCCCCTTCGACACCCCTCATGAGAACTATTATATAATTTTCATTATCCGTGAGAATTGTCATTTGCAAGCGGGGGGTTGCTATCTCGAACGATGCTTCCTATTCTTCGGTTCCGTGAACGTAAACTCCTACGTATTGACACGTTATCAATTGAAATGGTTCGCCAATGATCACCCCCTAACTCGAGTTTGTTTGAGATGCTCGTAAGTACCTCGTAAGTACGCTGTGATTTGGAAACGGGTTGGTACATTTTGCAAATTTCGCAGGAAGCAGCTCGATGGCAGGGTCTCATTCAGTTCCAGTCCGTATAGCCATTATTGGGGCAGGTGCAGTCAGCGACTACCACCACGTTCCCGGAATTCGGCTAGACTCGCGGGCTCAGCTAGTTGCAGCTTGCGACGCAGACAAGGAGTTATTGGAACGCAGAAAATTGGAATGGGGCATCGATTGGGTAACCACGGATTACCAAGAGGTCTGCAGTAGTCCACAAGTGGATGCGATCCTCATCGCCACTCCGAATTTCACTCACGCCCCGATTGCGCTGGCGGCCGTCGAGCATGGTAAACACGTCATGTGCGAAAAACCATTGGGATTAAATGCGGCTGAAGTTCGGGAAATGTACCAAGCTGTTTGCATTGCCAGAGTCGTCCACATGACGGCGTTCACATATCGTTTTGCGCCGTCAATGAGATACCTGCGTCATTTGGTCAAAACGGGCGCTCTTGGTCAGCCTCGCCACTTCCGCAGTCAGCGATTCCTGGATTGGCCAGAAACGAGCTGGGGCTGGCGGCAATACAAAGACAAAGCGGGAGCCGGCGATCTATTTGATATGACGGTTCACCGAATTGATTTCGCTGCAGATTTGATGGGACCGATTCGCCGTGTTAGCGGAGCCGTCGCTCGCTTTGCCAATCGCGAGGTGTCTCCCGATGGTAAGGCCTGCCCACCTTCGGAAGTGGACGACTGGTCGTGTTTAATTGGCGAATTTGACAGTGGAGCCACAGGCGTTTGGGAAGGTACGACACTCGCTAAAGGGTATGGACAGAGTGGATTTGGTCATGAATGGGCGGAGATTAACGGATCCGAAGCTTCGGGCGTGTACCGTTTGCATGAGCCGAATCGAATCCTATTGGGCAGAACCGGAAGCGACTTAGCGCCAGTCGATGTTCCGGCCCAATTCCTCGCGCCGGAAGGGAGTCCACGTGACCCAAGTCAAGGGATTCCGGCTACGGTTTTTCGGTTCGACTTGGTCTGGGAGTTTGTTTCTGCGATTGTCGAACAGCGGGATGCGGTGCCAAGTTTTTACGATGGCTTGCGAGCGCAGGTAGTGGCTGGTGCGGTGTTGGAGTCATACGCTCAGAAAAAGTGGATTGAGATTCCAGACGAACCGGTCTAAGTTAAGGCAGGATGCCAGCCGTATTTTCGGTAAGGCACTGTGGAATTCCAATGGTCGCCTTTCAGTTGCCACTACTCCAGGCTGTTTCGTCTCATGGCATCGACGCTTCCTGCGACGAATTTAACTCCATTTTGTGCACCGCAGAACCGGTTTCATTCGCTAACCGGAATTCAAATTGCGGCCACGGGCGGCTACGTTCCGGAGGGCGTTGTTACGAACGAGGACTTGCGCAAACTAGGCTACGATGCGGATTGGATCTTTCGGCGCACTGGAATTCGTGAACGCCGGCACGCGCAACTTGGGACCACCACCAGTGACCTGGCTTTGGAAGCGGCTCATCGTTGCCTATCGAACGCTCGCGTTGATGCTCGCGATCTGGATTTGATTTTGGTGGCTACTTCCACTCCCGATTCCGCGATGCCTTCTACCGCCTGCCACTTGCAGCGCCGGCTAGGAAGCACGGCTCCAGCTCTGGACTTGAATGCGGCCTGCGCGGGTTTTATGTATGCCCTGACGACGGGCGCGCAGTTCGTAAAAACGGGACATAGCCGTTGCGTTTTAGTTGTCGGCGCCGAAATCATGTCGCGAATCGTCAATCCCCGCGACTACAAGACTTACCCGCTGTTCGGCGACGGCGCGGGCGCCGTTTTGCTGACACGCGGCGAAGCCTCGCAGGGACTTCTGGCGTATACGCTCGGTGCCGACGGAACCGGTGCCGATCTACTGTATGTCCCAGGCGGTGGTGTGCGAGAACCCCTATCCCTCGAAGTACTCGCAGGAAATCGCCAATTTATCCACATGGACGGGCGAGCGGTCTATAAATGGGCCGTGTCCACGCTGGTGGAAATCATCAACGCGACCTTACGCCGCGCGCGAGTATCCGTTGCCGACCTGCACTTGCTGGTGTTGCATCAAGCGAACATAAGAATTATTGACTCTGCAGTCGCCGCTCTGTGTATCGACCCCAGCAAAGTCGTCGTAAATCTCGATCGCTATGGCAATACGTCCGCTGCAAGCATTCCATTGGCGCTGGACGAAGCCGGCGCCAGCGGTCGCTTGCATCGAGGTGACAATATCATCGTGTGCGGATTTGGTGCGGGACTGACTTGGGGCTGCGCACTCGTCAAATGGTAAACCTTTATCAGTAATCGTCTAGCGTCCGTAGCTATGAACGGTGATGTCTCCGCATCGGTCGAATACGACTCGTACCTTGTATCCGCAGCACCATTCGTACGTCACCGTGGATCGACCTAATAATCCACGTCCCGCACATACCTTTGGACAATCCGTGCAGCAATCTGGCAGGCAAATGCAGATGGGAATGACGCAGCATTCGCAGGGATCCTTCACTTGCAGCGTCGTCTCAATAGTCCCGCATGAGCAACAAGTCTTGCGCAGCGTGCAATGGTGCCGATAGCGAATACAACGGCTACTCGCCGTGCCTGAAAGGCATGAAGGACTCGCCGTGCCTGAAAGATCCGCGGCTGGCGGCGCCTGCACCTGATCGGAAGGTGACGCTGGCTCTTGTCTCGCCGATTGCGCAACTCTGCGCAACAAGCCCGCTTCCGCAGTTCTTACTGTCGTGAATGTAGCCGTCACGACCAAAGCAAAGGCAAACAAACTACCGGCAAAGTAACGGCCGTACGATGTTAACAACTTCATGACTGGGCCTCCCTTTTCGCACTTCAACAGATGTGTAACTGGTTGTCCGACGCCCACAATTGACCGTCAGGTTTCCAAGTTTGCAAGGGCTCGTTCGCTTACGCAATCGATAAAGTCGGCAGCCTTAAAAACGGCCCGATTTCTCTTGGCGCGCTTGCAATAACTGCACCCAGGAACTGCCAATTAGACATTCGCCAACGGCTCTCGACGAAGCTATATTGGCGGCCCATGAAATCTGCTGGTAACACGCTCACCGACATAAGACTGGTGGTCGGCGGAGGTATCTCAGAGCCCGCGGTGTTAAACGCACTGAAACGCCGAGCGATCCGCGAGCCGGCTGGAGTTTCAAGTGGCACTACCTAAGTTAACTTCTCGAAGAACTTTGTTATGAAGCTCAAGGCATTGCTAATACGGATGTCGTGGATCGTGCTCCTCACTGCCACGGTCGCAGCGGAGTCTCGCCCCAATATTATTTTGATTATGGCTGATGACTTGGGATTCGGCGACTTGGGTTGCTATGGTCAGACCAAGATTCAGACTCCGCACATTGATCGATTGGCGTCGGAAGGTATGCGTTTCACGCAATTCTATTCCGGCAACCCAGTGTGTGCTCCGTCGCGATGCGCGTTAATGACAGGCGTTCACTCCGGGCACGCTTTCATTCGTAACAACCGCGGTATGAAGACGGCGGACCCGGCCAGCAAGGAAGGACAATGGCCGCTACGCGACGAGGCTGTCACGCTGGGAGAGCTCATGCAGGAGCAAGGATATGTCACGGGCATCGTAGGGAAATGGGGACTGGGGGGTCCGGATACGAGCGGCGAGCCAAACCGGCAAGGTTTCGATTTTTTCTTTGGTTACCTCTGCCAAAGTCTGGCGCACAACTATTACCCAGCTTATTTGTGGCGCAATACGCAGCAACAAGCGCTTGCGAAGAATGGCTCATTTTCCGCGCACCAACGGCTGGACAAGTTGCCAGCGGAAAGGGATTTTCACCACGCGTACCAGGGCAAGGAATACGCGCCTGACTTGATGGCTGACGAAGCACTCAAGTTTATCAACGACAACAAAGACCAACCGTTCTTCTTGTATTTTGCGCCAATCGTGCCGCATTTGGCACTGCAAGTTCCGGACGACTCGTTAGAAATGTATCGCGGTAAGTTTGAGGACCGACCGTATCTTGGTGACCGGGGTTACTTGCCCCATCCGCATCCGCGGGCGGCCTACGCCGCTATGATCACACGCATGGACCGGGACATCGGTCGTCTTCAAAAGCTTCTTGATGAGTTGGGTATCGGGGATAATACCTTGCTGTTATTTACCAGTGATAATGGCGCGACTTACACCGGGGGGGCCGATACGGACTTTTTCCAGAGCACGGGTAAGCTGCGTGGGAAGAAGGGAAGCTGTTATGAAGGCGGAGTTCGTGTTCCGCTGCTTGCCCGCTGGCCCGGTAAGATTCGGCGGGGAACGGTCACGTCGCACGCCGCTGCTAATTGGGACGTGCTTCCGACAGTGCTGGATATATTGAATGTTGCGCCGCCCGCCGGAATCGATGGCATTAGTTTCTCGCCGACGATTCTCGAAAGTGGCGTCCAACGCAGACACGACGTGCTGTATTGGGAACTAGGAAAACAACAAGGAGTTCGCGCCGGCAAATGGAAACTGGTTCGTACATCCGTACCCAAACCCAAAGAATTTCAGGAGGAACTGTTCGATCTCGAGAGCGATCCAGGCGAGCAGCGAAACCTAAAAGAAAGCCACTCGAAAGATTTGCAGCGAATGCTTGTCGTCGCCCGTCAAGCACGAACCAAGAACGAAGATTTCCCTTCACCATTTGATCAAGGGCAGCCAGGAAATGGTGAATAAACTGAGGTTCAAACGCTAACACTTAAGTTCTTACGGAATCCGAATAATCGGGTCCATTTCCCGCTCGTTGTCGTTCATCGCGCCGTTGCGGTTTCGTCATGGCAGGTACTGCCGCAGCTGACGGATCATCTCCAG
>JANNPR010000381.1:0-9067 GCA_031400345.1 Planctomycetota bacterium
CGGTGCTGTCGGCAGCCGACGTTGGTACGCCTGAGCATTCACGATAAGTCGCGTAACATGCTTCAAGTCGTACTCGTGAGAAACGAGTTCTCGAGCGAGATAATCCAGCAGATCGGGCAAAGATGGCTGAACCCCGTGCCAGTCATCGACAGGTTCCACAATGCCGCGTCCCAAATATCGTTTCCACAAACGATTAACGATGACCCGCGCAAACTGGTCATTCTGAGGCGCCGTAATCAACACAGCCAATTTGTCTCGCGAATCGTCTGGGTTCGGAATCAAGTCGGCGGGAAATTCCGATGTGTTGGAAACGTTGAACGGCCAACTCGGCTCAACAGATTGACCCGGTTGCAGTGTGATCTCCACCAACGGCTTTCGTCCGCCCGGCTGTTGTGGAACAGAACTGGTTGGTGGAACCGTAATCGGTTTGCGATTCAACATCGCGGCAATATGAAAAAGTTCTGCTTGTTTATGTGGGTGATAGGGTGCGTCGTGACAACGAGCGCACTTCATGTTCTGCCCCAAAAAAGCCTGCGCTAAGATGTTGGCCTTTTCTGCGAATGGAACATCGTTTTGAGTGGCCAAACCAAATCCCGCTGGCCCGCCGTAGTAGCGACTTCCTTCCATAGAAATCAATTCTGTAACCAAGCGATCAAACGGCTTATTATCGATTAAGGATTCGTAAATCCAGACTCGGAATGGACCCGTGTTGTTCAGCTCCGGCTTCAGTATTCCCGGATTCTCTGCCAGAACGTCCTGCCAATAGCCCACCCAATTGTCGGCCCAACGTGGATCGTCTAACAGCCGCTCAATAACTTGCGAACGCCGTTGAGTAGGTTCATCGTTAAGAAATTTCCCGATCTCTTGCCCCGTGGGAATAACTCCGATCAAGTCAATACTCACGCGGCGCAAAAACTCGAGGTCGTCTATTAATTCAGTCGGTTGGAGGTTCTTCTCGAGCAACTTCGCCGCGACGAATGAGTCCACCGCGGTACCACCCGGCGACTCTCCGCTCGCTGGGGGACGCGCCTGGGAAGGCATTGCTTTCATTACTTGGCGGGCATACTCATGCCGTCGTTGCCAATACCCATCAGCGCTACTGGAAGCGGCTCGACGGTTCGACGTATTGAGCGCGCTGATTCGACGTTGCAAGTGCGACAACTGCTCGAGCCACCCTGGTTCAGTCAGCATCACCGTGTCGATGTTGCCGCCCGACAGAATCTGGAATGGCTCTTCGCCGCGTCGAAGGCCAATGCAGACTTCGCCGAGCTCCGGGCGCAAATCCGGGCCCCCTACAATTGCATCAAGCCGAAAGACGTGTTCACCCGGTTCCAAGGTCACCCTTACAAATTGTTCCTGGTGTCCCGCCGCTAGTGAGCACAAGTCTCGATGAGCGGGGGCCGTCAATTCAGGAACGGCTTCATGTCCAGAGGCGTTCGGATTGAGGAATTTGGTTTGCGCTACTAGTCGTCCATCGATAAATAAACGAGCCGGTCCCTTAGTTCGCAGGAGCAAATCGTGGGGGCCTGCTTGTTCCGGCGCAACGATGTGACGCAAACGGGAACGGTGTAACAATGGATTCGACCAATCCGCAATGACTCCAGGCACAGAGTACTTCTTTGGCAATTCGGCAAAGGACAGGGTCTGCTGTTCGTATGTCAATGTCGGAGATGAAAGAGAAAACGCCCACGAATGACGCTTCGGAATCCCCTCATGCAATTCCACAACTACGGTCTCGATTGGTAGTTTGGAAGCAGCATTAAATTCCGACTGAACTGGATCCGAAACCTGGATTCGATAATGGGATGCTAAGCGGTCTGCCGCAACGACGTGACGATACAGAGCAATCTCATCGACGAGTCCGTGAAACGTGTTGGACGCGTCCCCCCCCAAAGCTGAACCGATCCAAATCTCGTCGTTGTCCACGACGGGACCAGCCTGAGTCGCTCCGCCCATGTCCCACGCGCCGGCCACTTGCTGACCGTCAATGTATCCGTGAACACTGTTGGGCTCACCGAACACATAACTAACTGCGACATGGTGCCACTGACTATCCAACGCGATTCCATCGACAGTGGTCCAGCGATGAAACCCGCTATCTCCCGTGGTAGTATCCTGATCTCGAAATAAGAAGCTCAGGCAGGCCTCGCCCTGAACGCCGCGCAAACGGAGAGCCCAGTTTTGGTTCTCGCGCGAGAAACCGCTATTGTTTGTGCGGCCCTTGCCGACGATATAGACCTGCTGATCGTCGTTTAGTGTTTCCGCCACGACCCAAGCTTCAATGGTAATCGAGTCACCTAGAGTGAAATCGAATGGGCTTCGCTCAACCGGGTCCGCGACGCGAATGAATCCCCGTTTACCCTGCAACCCAATCGCCAGGTTGTCTTTCGCAAACAACGGAAATACTTCAGGGCGAGGTCCATTTTGCTTGATATCGACGGCGCCCTCCCGTTTTCCCGCAATTTTGCTCCCCCTCGTACCCTCTGGAAATTCATAGACGCTGGCTATCGTCACATCGAGCGCATCATCGAAGCCCCAAACTACCACTGGCCGATCAAGTTGAACCTGTCGAGAGTAATCCGACGTTGGGGTCTCTGATTCCGTGTACGAATTGCCCGTCGAAGTGAAGTATCCCCAGATGAAAAACAAAAGGAACAACGGTTTTGACTGCGCCATCCAGAAGTCCTGTCAGGATTAAAGTGCCGGTTAGAAACGTTGAGGACGGATTATAAGCGACAGAGCCCCGAAATGAAGTCGAAAAAACATTTCAATAGGTTCCCGCCCGTGGCTTGATCTTGCAGTATTCCTACCATTTCGAGACACTACGCCCCCTTCGTTTCGATCTATCCAGAATGGGTTGAAGCCCGAAACGCAAGCCAGGGAAATCGCGGTAATGCCTTCGCTTGCGCTTTAAAGCTTCAATACATGGTGTTCTGGGCAAGATAGTCTCAGCCACTTATGACGGTAGCTGTCGGGATGAACACGGTGCACTTCGTGAATACTCCTGGCTAACGCGATTATGCACAAGCTTTTAGTGCTCTTACTGGTCATTTTGCCGAGCTCGGCTGGTTGCGGCCTACGCTCCTGGTCCGCACCTGCTCAAACGCCATTGGGGTCTACCGCGATCATCCCGGAGAATCCAATTTTCGTGCCCACAGCGGATCGCGAGTTCCTTTGGAATCAAACGGTCGATTCTATCGACGATTATTTTCGAATTACTCGGGAGGAACGAGTGCATGTGGTTGGCGACGTTCTGACGGAAGGTCGCATCGAGACCGCGCCGACGGTTGGAGGGACTGTGTTTGAGCCTTGGGTCAGCGATTCCAGCCCTGGCTTCGAAAAGTTGCACAGCACGTTTCAATCGATTCGCCGGCAGGCAACGGTGCGTGCTACGCCAGCGCAGGGAGGATACCTAATTGAAGTCGTTGTGCAGAAGGAACTCGAGGATGTTAGCCAACCCGAACATGCTGCGGCAGGTGCATCCACCATGCGGTACGACGGATCACTGGGCCGCCGAACTAACCCACTGACTCCGTCTTCCGGAACGTTGGGTTGGATCGGAGTCGGACGGGATGTCCTCTTGGAACAGCGCATCCTGGCCGACATTCGCTCTCGATTAGGAATATTACCGCAAACTTGATCCTACTCGTTTTTTAGAACGGTCAGATTGTCACGGTGAACAACTTCTTGATAGGGTCGATGCCCGAGTACGTTGGCAATTTCAGTCGATTTCAGGCCACGAATACGGCCTAAATCGGCCGCGGAATAGTTGGTGAGGCCACGACCAAACTCGTTCCGCTGGTGATCGCACAGCGAGACGACGTCCCCCTTTTGAAAGATCCCGTCGCAGGCGACAATCCCGGCAGCTAACAGACTCCTACCACCAACCTGGATCGCTCGACACGCGCCGTCGTCCAAAATCAGTTTGCCGCGTGGTTGAACCGAGAAGCCGAGCCAACGTTTCCATGGACTGATGGTCCTACCTTGGGCGATAAACAGGGTTCCTTCGGGCTCGCCTGCCATGATCTGCGCGAGAACATTGGGTTTTCGACCGCTTGCCACGATCAAGTTCTCGCCCGATGTGGTCACGATTCGAGCTGCCTCGAGCTTGCTGGCCATACCACCCTTGCTCAGGCCGGTCGATTTGTCTCGCACGTATCCAAACACGGTGTCGTCAAGTTTGGTTACCGTCGAAACCAGTTTAGATGCGGGCAATGTCGGGTCGCCGTCGTAGAGTCCATCCACGTCCGATAAAATTATCAAAAGCGAAGCCTGAAGCAGATTCGTCACCATGGCGGCGAGTCGATCATTGTCACCAAAAGTCGTCATTAATTCGTCCACTGACACGGTGTCATTCTCATTGATGACCGGAATGGTGCCGAATTCCAACAGCTGCAGCAGCGTGTTGCGGACGTTCAGGTAGCGAGTGCGATCGTCCAAATCGTCGGCAGTTAGCAATACTTGAGCTGCATGTCGCCCATGTCGTTGAAACGTACGATCGTACGATTCAATCAATTTAGTTTGACCGATGGCGGCCACAGCCTGTAGCTGAGCTAAGTCGGTAGGACGCCGAGTCAACCCCAACTGGCTCATTCCAGCTCCCACTGCGCCCGAACTAACTAACACAACGCGTCGTTCGGTATCGCATATGGCGTTGAGTTCTTCGGCTAACAGGGCGATTCGTTCCTCGTTTAGGACGCCTCCCGCCTTGGTGAGTACCCGGGTGCCGACCTTAACGACCACGATGTTCGCTGCCGAAATTACCTCTTGGCGTACCGCATCGGTCATCAGAAAAACTCCACGCAATAGATAGCAGTAGCGAGGATGATAGCGCAGCGACGTTCCAAACGGCAAGGCTGCTCCTTGAGAAGTCGGCCGTTCGCCAATAGAATCAGTTTGTGCCCTGATTAGTTCCTACCTGCGGTTCCTAACAGCGACACGAGGTCGGCGCCCTACTATGAGCGAACTTCATGATGAGTGTGGTATTGCCGCGGTTTACCATTTGCCAGGTAGCGACATCAGTCCTCTTTGTCCCGAAGATGGGCCAAATGAGGCGTCTAGGCTGATTCCGCGAATGCTGCTGGACATTCAGAATCGGGGGCAATTGGCCGCGGGAATGACCTCCTATCGGCCTGACCGAGAAAAGCTGATTGACACATATAAGGAAATCGGCACCGTCACCGAGGTATTCCGCTTGTCCCATCGCGGTAAAAGTGAGGCGCTGGCCAAGGAATACGCAGGTTGCGCGGCAATCGGCCATGTTCGTTACGCCACCT
The DNA here is from genome assembly GCA_031400345.1 of Planctomycetota bacterium. Taxonomy (GTDB): domain Bacteria; phylum Planctomycetota; class Planctomycetia; order Pirellulales; family Pirellulaceae; genus JANNPR01. The sequence continues at coordinate 5,277 of JANNPR010000381.1, forward strand.
GCGGGGCAGAGGATCGTAATTATGCTCAGCCTTTCGAACGGCCCCATCTGCAAAAGCACAAGTGGTTCAGTTTTGCCTTCAATGGGCAACTGGCAAACTACCAGCACCTGCGCGATAAGTTACTGAGTGACGACGATCATCATCTGGCCCGTGAAACGGACACGGAAATCATGATGCACGAAATCAGCCAGGAATTATCCGGCGATCGCCGTCCCACCATGATTGAAATGATGCGGAACGTCTCACAACGGTTTGACGGAGCATACAGCATCGTGTTCCTCAACTCGTGCGGTGATATGTTGGTTGCTCGCGATTCGCTAGGGATTAAACCGCTGTGTTACGCCAAAGAAGGCCCGTTGTTCGCCGCCGCCAGCGAAAGCGTCGCCTTATTCAACATCGGGTTCAAGGCGGAAAACATTCACTCCCTGCTGCCGGGACAGGCGATCACAATTTGCGACGGTCGTTTTGAAATTGAACGTTTCGCGAATAGTCCGCGACGGGCTCACTGTTTCTTTGAATGGATTTACTTCGCCAACGTCGCCAGCACGCTGGACGACCGCAGCGTTTACCTGTCGCGAACTGCTTTAGGCACAGAATTGGCTCGACTGGAACAAGCCGCTGGCCGAGTCCCTTTAGATTCCGGCACGATCGTGGTCCCGGTTCCAGACACCAGCAAAGCAGCAGCAGATGCCATGGCCTACCACCTCGGGCTGCCGTGTTGGGAGGGTTTGATTCGCAACCGCTACTCAGGGCGCACGTTTATTGAAGGCAGCAATAGCCGCGTCAAAAAAGTGGAGAACAAATACACACCTTTGCGTGAAGTATTGGCGGGCAAACGCATCTTACTGGTCGAGGATTCCATCGTACGTTCCACCACAATGAAGGTGTTGGTGAACCGCATGCGGGAGCGCGGCGGCGCCAAAGAGATTCACGTTCGCGTCGCCTGCCCGCCCATCATCGCTCCCTGCTTCTACGGGATCGACATGTCGACAGTCGATGAATTGTTCGCCCCCAAATTCTTGAAAGGGGGCAAACTGACCGAAGAGATCCAAGCTGAAATGGCCTCAGCAATTGGCGCGGATTCACTGCGTTACTTGACGGTCGACTCCATCGCCCGCGCGATCGGTTTCGACGCCGATCAACTTTGCCAGGCATGCATTACCGGCGATTACCCCACGCCCTGGGGTCAGAAACTCTATCAAATCGCATTGCATAACGTTGGCCGCACCGATACTACAGAGCGCACGTACGAGAGCAAGCCCGTCCTTTCGGCCGCCAAGTAGCGGCAAGTATTCTTGTACGTCGCTAGTTTAATACCGTCTGTAACTGCCCTGATAGACGTTCGATCAACGTGGCATGCTGCGGATCATTGGCCAAGTTGTGAAGCTCACCTGGATCCGTCTGATAGTCGTACAATTCTCGCCCTTGAACGCCCCACGTCGTGAAGCGGTATCGTTCTGTACGCAAGCTATAACCCATCAGCTGTTTATTTCTCTCAGTCTGGGTGATTGCAGGCTTATTCCATTCCGCGTGCGGGTTAGCCAGTAAGGGTCGCAAACTTTTCCCAGCCAAATTGGCCGGTCCTTTCACGCCGCACAGATCGCAAAGAGACGGATACAGGTCGAGCAACTCTACGGTGCGCCCGCTTGTGTTGCCCTGGTGACCCGGAGCGACGATCAGCAGCGGTACACGCGCACTGCCTTCAAACAAACTCTGTTTCATGATCAACCCGTGTTCACCGAAGTGGTAGCCATGGTCGCTCCAAAAGACAATTACTGTTGAGTCTGTCAATTCGAGTTTATCTAAAGCATCCAAAAGGCGACCGACCTGTGTGTCCACAAACGAGATAGTTGCCCAATAGGCTTGATGGGCCTCGCGAAGCTGCTCGGGCGTGGCGCCAAACCATGGCCATGGCTTCGCCGACAGGAAGGCTGCGTCCGGGGCAGTTTGCCTTTCCGGAAAATCGGGGGTAGCAAGCGGCACGCGCTCGAGCGGGTATAGATCAAAGTATTGTTTAGGCGCAACATACGGACAATGCGGGCGATAAAATCCAGCAGCGATAAAAAACGGCCGATCACGATTCTCCCGCATCAGGCGAATGACCTCCGTAGCCACCATACCGTCCGTTTGTTCTTCGTCCTTTCCGTCCGCTCGCTGAAATACCAGCGAACTTCCCAAACCGCGGGATGGCGTATGGTTGGTGAGAAGGTTCTCTTCATCCTTGTCACGTCCACGCGGGTTAATACGGACGTTCCAAGATGGCTCATCGTCGAGCCCGTTCGTGCCGATTTGTCCCGGGTTTCCGTAGTGATAGATTTTCCCAACTCGAGCGGTGACATACCCGGATTGCTGGAACGCTTGCGGCAGGGTAACGACTTCGGGTAGCTCACTACGAAAATGCTTTTGAAGGTCGTAGACCTTGGTGGTATCCGGCCGTAAGCCCGTCATTAACGACGTGCGACTTGGTGAGCACAACGGAAACTGGCAATAAGCACGATCAAATCGAGTCCCCCGTGCAGCTAACCGATCGATGTTAGGACTTTTGACGATCGGATGACCGTAGCATCCGAGATCATTATTCATGTCGTCAACAGCGATGAACAATACATTCAACCGGTCTTTGCCCGTCGCCCGTAGTGGTTGGCTCAAGGCAAAAAGGACAACAATCAGGAACCAAAAACTGATTCGGCTAAGTCCGTCTTGTCGCATCAACATAGGGTTCTCGTAATTCGTCTTCGCTTGGACGTGCATGAACTAGGGGGCTACAACGACTCGAAGATGTTCGAACTCGGGTGACTTCGGATTGGCCATCGAGGACAGGCAATGTTGCCGAAAGCATAAGCTGCGTTCAGCGCCATGACTACTACGACCAGCGGCGAAAGATAGCGACAATACATTAGGTGACTATTGTTGTTCAGGTCGCTGAACAGTGCGAGCCATGGAAAGGCGCAGCAACCCGAAGCACAGTCTTTGTTCGGCGCATATCGAATTCTAAAGTGTGTGACACACGGTTCGAATTGGTGTGCTGCATAGCTTGACGGGTCAATTAAGCACCTCACAGACCCGCTTGATTCGCTCCTATGCACTGCAATACTAAAGACCAGTTTGTGGACCGTACTTGCCACTATACGTCGGGTCTGAAACTTGCCATGCCATGTCGTGAAGTTTGAGTAGACGAACGGAATCCATTTTTTACGCCAGTGAGCAAATGTCCATGAAATCCGCACAAGTGCACGAAATCATAAATCGTGATCGTTGGGCGACCGCCGAGGGCACTCATGAAGACAAACCATTGCTCATTCGATTCCGCCATGAATCCCGTGCAATTTCAGACTTCGAGGGCTATTCCCAGCTTCTATTAGTCACCTGGACATACGAGTCGAACGAAACAGGAATGCCTTCTGAAGAACAACTACGGGAAATGGAAGACTTCGAGAATGACTTAATTGCGTCGTTAGAACATGATCAGCACGGAGTGCTGACCGCCGTGATTACCAACAATGGGACGCGTCAATGGGTGATCTACGCCGACGACATGCAAGAGTGTGAAGACCGTATTAACGCGATGCCTCAAAATGGCGAACTCTTTCCCATCGACCTGGTTTCCGACGAGGATGAGGAATGGAGTTATTTGCGCGAAAACATTCTGGCAGGTTGCGTCGAAATGTAGGGCCAGCCTGGCGTGCGCAAAACCGCATGATAGTGTCCCCTCGCCCCCGAATTGCTTGCGCGAAAAATGTGCCACTTGCGAAGGTCTTAATCGCAAGCAATTTGGGGGAGAGGGGCAGGGG
>JANNPR010000383.1:0-4906 GCA_031400345.1 Planctomycetota bacterium
ACGGTAGACTGCCTTGGTCGCATCAACCTCGAAACTATGAAATGGGATGGGCAGACAGGCGGTAAAGGGTTGCGCGGCAATGAGATTATTCCTTCGGCCGACGGCGAGGTGTTGTACACGCGCTATGCGAACAGCTCGATCTATGCGACCAACTCGATCGGGATTTCCACCTGGTCGGACAAACGGGATACCGATGGGTTCGTCCAGCTTGCGACGGTAACCAATGGAGGCAGCGGTTACACAAGCAGTTTTATGCCCGACAATTTCGGGCAGAGGATGGCGGCTGGTTATCGGATGTACAGCCGGCTGGGCTTTAAAACCTATCCCGTTGACTTCGAGATCAAGGCCTTCTTTCGGCAACAGCCGTTGGTGGCTGGAGTTTACAAAAACAACATTGTGATTGGGTCGGCCAACAACCACGCACGGCTGGAGACGATTTCGCTGCCAGATTCGTGGTTTCCCGAAGAGCGCCAGCCACCCAATGTAAGCGATTTCCGCTATCGGCCCAAATTGACCGTGACGCTGATGACCCAATTCCTGTCGGTGGATGCCGACGATACGCGCCGCCTCGCGGTGTATGTCTTCAAAAACCAGCTGGTAGTCGTTCCTTTCGCTCGGCTGGACTTGCCCGCCGAGGAATCGCTGATCGTCGCCAATCGACCTCCGCAGAATCTGAACGTAGGAGACGACGTATCCGTCGCACTGGACTGCCACTTGTCCACGGCCAATTTCGAGGTGGTGACGAAACACACTGAGGAAGAACTGAAGAGTGAGTATGGAATGGCGCCGTTCGGCTCGCGGCATCCTGGTGTGGGCGGAACTCTCGCAGGCGGGGCCGCGACTCTGTCGTTGGCCGCCGGGCTGAATTCCGAACAAACGGAGATTTTCGTCAACGATCTTTCGCCACTTATGGATCGTGCGTTCCCTCAAACAATTCAAATCGACGACGAGCGAATGATCGTTGTCGGCGTCGACACCTTCAAGGATGCCCTGAAGGTAAAGCGCACCGATGGCAAGGCTCATTCCGTCAGCGCGTCGGTAGTGCGCGTGATGTCTGGTGTCGCGCCACCCGTCTCGGCGTCCTCTCAGCCGGTGATTAGCGGTCGCGAATTTCGCTGGACCCCCTCGCCTGACCATCTCGGCCACCAGACCCTGCACATGCGGGCGAAGTCCGGCAAGTTGCAGCATGATTGGTATTGGGATGTCATGGTCGAACATCCCAGTGTGAAGGTCCCGTTTTACGTGACGGCAGCCGAAGTTTCCGCGGAAGGGGATCTGGCGGTGGTTTGGGGGCGATCGATGCCTGAGGAAGGCAAGTCCATAAATCAATCCACCCCCACAACGTTCTACGTCGGTGTATATGACGTTGCTCAACGCGAGTTATCGAAGTATCGCAAACTTTCCGTCGGCATCATAAGCGCCACGATCGACAAAAACGGAGTCTACGTGTCGATTGCAAAGGTACCGTCGAACGCAAAAGAGAAAAACGCAGGTGCGGCCCAGATCGTTAAGCTGGACCTCGAGAAACTGGAAGTCGCGAACCAAGCCGCTGTTCAAACACCGTGTGGCCGGTTGGAGATCCTTGGCAATCGGTACCTAGCCGCATATGGCCAGAGCTTGTATCGTTTTTCTCTTCCCGATCTGAAACCGGTTCCAACGGCGATCACGCCGCAAACCGGGTATGTTCCCGTGGCGGCGCGGTTGGGAGACAAATGGATTTGGGACGGCGTAATCTGGGATGCGGAGCTGACCACGCCGCGATTAATGCTGTTTCCGTTACTCTTCGGTATCGTTCCGAACCAGCACAGTCACGAACCCTGGGCGGGAGAACTTGGCAGAGTCCTGATGTATCCCAGCGAAGCATTCGCCTGCCACTACAGGTCGGGTGACTCTAACACGCCGATCGGCTCGCCGGTAAAACTTCCAAAAATACTACCTCCGCAGATCTCGCCCGACGTGTTGAATAAGGAGCTTCGCGGTTCGGTTGGCAAAGGCGTGGCGGTCCAAACTGCCTTCGGAAAGATGTACGTTTCGCCGTTCGATCAGCTGTCGGATGAGCCAGGGTTTCGGTTTGACGAAAAACAATCAACGATCGTACTGGCTACCGATAAGCCCAACACCGTGACGTATTCCGCACCGAGTGCTTCGCGATACTACTTGTTACTGTGGATTCGGCAGCCGGAAAACCCAGACGTTGACGACCAATTTCTCTTTATGAAAGCCGAATCGGCGGACGGCTCTTTCCAGATCACTATTCCTGCGGATGACCAATTGCTGAGCCTGATGCACCAGTCCGTTTCAAGTTCACAATTCGTGACGACGACAACGACCAAAGACGATGTGGTCCAGATGTATACCAAGGCAGTCACACCGGCTTTTCGAACGTTGACCGGACGAGCACCGCAGGGGATCCCGTTCCCGGTGTATGCCATGGTTCTTGCCACATCGGAAGACGGTTTTCAAAAGGCAGGCCTGGCCCATTCTTATCTCGTCGAAGTACCGGTCAAAAAATACCAGGACTTTGCCAAACGTCTTTCGCAGCAGAAATAGTTTCCATGGTGCCGGCGAATCTATTCGTAAACGTGATTCAGATTCTGCGGATAGGCGTTGATTAACATGCTCGTCATATTATCGACGTGATTCAAAATGATCCCGAATTTCCTGCTCTGGGATTTCGATAAACATCCAATGGTTCATCGCGAACCGTTTTCCATCCGCATCGAGTACCTCGATATGGAGTGGCACCGGCGCAGCAATGCCGCGCGGGGGATTCGCTCCAAGCTTTTGACGCAGAAACGCTCCGACGCGATCTTTGTACGTGTTGAGCAAATCTGATTGACCAGCCTTCGGCTGTGCCTGCTTTTTCGACTTGCCAACTTTAGTAGCCGGAGTTCGCAATTGCCTCGATGACTCGGCTTGAATTTCTTGGATGAGAATGTTTCGAGCCTGATCCTTGAGCTTGCCAAAAGGCGGTATCTCCTGCGTCGGATCGATCTCGATTTCGACCGCTCCATCTTCCGACACAAACCCCCCCTCGACCGGACGATCCAAATTGGGCTGCACCTGGCGATACGGAGGCTTCCCTCCGCGAATCTGATACTGCAGTTTCGTGGTACCCTTCGAGCCGAACGCAAACCGGCTTTGCCGGGGTTCAAAATGCGGAGGTTCAGGAATTTCGCCGAGCTCGTCAAGTTTGAAGGTATAGACAAATCCATCCACTACCGCCACGACATCGCTTCCGGAAATTGAAATTGGCAATGCTTGGTCCGCCAATGGTTTCATGACTCCTGCCGCAATGGGGTACTGCTTCAACGCCCTCTGGTCATTCGCGATTCCATGTGCGACCAGCGCGGACCCCGGAGTCATGGAATCCTTGACGCTTTCAATCTTCAAGTTCACAGGGAAGTCAGCGAGCTGGAATTCAGTGCCACCAAACGACCGCTTGAATTCGCTCCAAGGAAAAGGAAAGGACTCACCTCCGGAGTTGGCAAACTTCATTTCCGAAAATGGAGTAAATCCCCAAACCAGACTCACTTCTTTTAGTTCCGAATTGCTGTAGATGACTCCATCAAACAACCAATAGTCTCGATGGCGCCCGGCATAACCGTTGACGGTCGACGTCGTAATTGGGTCCTCCGAATCGTTGGCGCCGCAGTTCGGTAGTACCGTGAGGCCGGGCAGGGAATACACCTTGTCCACGATCAGGTACTTTTCGGCGATCGGTTTCAGAGCCGTGACGAAAGGCTTTGGCCGAGCATCACGGTTCCCCTGAACAATTGGCAGTGTTTTGACAAGGCTCAGGTCTTTGTTGGACAGAACGGTCAATTGTCCTTTCAAATCCGGCGGGTCCTTACCCATGATGTACACGTAATGCGCATCAATCGCCGACTGTGTCACCGGACCGTCAAACTTACCTTCGGCGACGACCGCGTGCTTTTCCAGGTCCAGAATTGCCAGTTGCGTTGATTCCGGTTGTGGAAGAATGCCGCCGATGTTTTTGACTTCCCACCCCAGGGCAAGTGCCGTGGTTCCGCTTGAACTGATAACCACGTCGTTCACTGGAAACGAACAAGTGATGTACGGACGCCGTACGACAATTGGGATCAATTGCTGCACGGTGAGTTTGACACTGATCAGATCCAGCATGAGACGCGTCTCACCGGCTTGCGCACTCGTGGGTTTCCACGTCAAGGTATTCCCCTCCAGCTTCATGCCTGCTGGAGGGTCGGACAGACGTACTGTCACGTTGGGATCGTACTTGAGTGTTGCCGAAAGTGTTTCCCCTACGGAGACGACGTTCGGGCCATCATATCGGATGGCGAGCAACGGTTCGGGCGGCAGTTTGAACCGGCTTAGCGGAACGACCGCGGCAAGTCCCAGGCGAGCGACGATCAATCGCTCGTGATGCGGGTCAGCCATCACGCGGAGCTGATCAAATACCGCGCCAGGTAGCATGGATTGACGTACTTGTTGTGCACGTTCCGCGTATCGTTTCACGCGAGCGACTTCGGGATCCTCCTTCGCAGCAGCTTCACGATACTCACGTCCCGAACTACGGTTCCGCGGCGGCGGATCCGGCAGGAGGCCAGATGGCAACTTCACCATCCCGAGAGTCTCGAAAGTGTTCATTGAGGCGAGCAAAACTTCCGTGTAACTGCGGTTTTAATGTTGAAATTAAAATAGAATTGCCTATAGGTAATGATTAGAAATAATTTAAAAGTGAGAAATATTTAAATGATTAAATCTGAACTTTTTATGTTTTTGAAGAGTATCACACGCGAAGCGGGGGGTATCATTAGTGGTGCCTATGGAAATATTCAGCATCGCATTGAGAAGTCTGCTTTTGAATTCAAAACTCTAGTCGATGACAAAGTAGAGGCATTTTTAATTTCTGAAATTCAAAAAA
>JANNPR010000061.1:0-3344 GCA_031400345.1 Planctomycetota bacterium
AACGGGCAAGAGTGCCCATTCTACGGTTTTTAAACGGGCAGGAGTGCCCATTCTACGTTTTCAAGTGCCGACATTTCTACACTACCACCAGAATGACGTTGTTCCCGATTGGGCGGCGGAGTTCGTGCGAATCTCGGTCACGTGCGGGGTGAGCTCTGCCGAGTTCGCGACTTCCCATGAGTTCACTTGCACACCACCCGAGGCAGTAATCACAACCCCACTGCTTGTCTTAACAAAACTGAATTGCGGCGGGATCGATTTGGCGGCGTTCCACTTTTCAGCTCGAAGCTCGCTGGCATCGCCAGCAATCAAGGGCAACTTGAGATCGGCCTTATCCATTAGCCGCTCGCGTTGAATGACGGCGGCCACAACGCACATGTCCATCAAGTTGCGAAGCTCACCAAATATCGGGTCTTTGACGGATAATTCTTCGTATTTGGCGGTCATCAGATCCGCCCATTTCTGAGCCGCGGGGCTGGTTTTTCCAGTGCTCACCGTTTTGCCCTCGGCGTTTACAAAGTTTTCTTCGGTCATCGCTTTGACGCCGGGACCGCGAATTTCCCAAGCCAAGCCGTCGTCGCTCTTAGCCAGCGGTTCGTAGTTGCAGGTTAGCCACCATCGGGGATTGACGTTCGAGCCTTTGTTGACCCGATTGTTCTTAATCATGTCAACGTAGCTGGGTAAACCTTTGACCGGCGACTGCTCCAATTCCATGGCGATGCGTTTCATGCGATAGTCGGCCGCGACGAGCACTCGGGCGAAATGAGTTGTCGGCGAAACACCTGTGATCAAAACCTGCTGAGGCCCAAATGCCTGTTTCATCGCATTCTCGGGAGGCACAGCCCGATTGCGCTGGTAACTATCCAGCAAGCTCATTAGTTTCAAATTTCCTTCTTCGGTCGGGTTGATCGAGCAGCTAATGCCTTCGGTACGTGCCTTCTCGGCGGTACGCAGCGCTACCAACAGGTCGTCCAACAAAAGAACCGGCCGGCCCGTCGTGTTGCCTACGATATAGCCTCGGTCGTCAACCTTCCAACCTTCGGCGGGACCCGCCAAAACGATGTCATTCGTCTCTGGGTACACCAAGATATATTGGATCCGCTGAAGGCCCGCCAAATATCGGACCTCTTCCGGAAGCTTACCGAGATTATTCTGCAACGCTTCTTGGCAAGCCCGTTCCAGCGATCGCAAGGAAACCATGCGTAATTCGGCCGGAACATTCATTTCGCCAGGCGCTTTTTGGACTTCCTTGCGCAATTCGTTCAGAAGCAATTTGAGCGCGTCGTTGTTCGGCTGTCCGACCACACCGGCGACATCAATTGAAATACCACCCACAGCGTTGCCACGGTTCAATTGATGGCCAGCATAGATCCAGGTAGGTTGAACGGCCAACCATGCGACGATAAAGCAAGACAGTAGCCTAGTTAGGCGAACAGTAGACACGTTCATTTGCAAGATGCTCCATGAAACGACGGCGGGCCCGCAATCAATGTCGTTGGAACCAGAATAGCTGCCCCATTCGACAAATTCAAACCTAATGAATTATTTTGCTCATGGTCGAAGATTCGTCAGCCGGCCATATTACCTGGCAGGTACCGCTATTCCCGACTGGCTGTCGGTCGTTGACAGGAAAGTTCGAGTTCGCAGCAAATCGGCCGCCAAGTTTCTCGATCACCCCGATCCCCATGTAGCGGCCCTTGCCTCAGGTGTCGTCCAGCACCATCGCGATGACGCCTGGTTTCACGAGACAACGGCATTTCGCGAGTTGAATTGGCAATTTGCCGTGGTGCTAAGGAACCTCTTGTTGGAAACCAATGGGTTTCGGCCCTCATTTGTGGGGCACGTTCTGATCGAGGTGCTGTTGGATGCCGCTTTGTATGCCGATGACATCACGCGGCTCGACCAATATTACGCGGCACTCGACCAAATCGATCCGCTGATCGTCGAGCGGGCCGTCAACGTTATGGCGAATCGGCCAAACGATCAACTGGCCAAGTTCATTCCACGTTTTTCGGAGGCTCGGTTCTTGTACGACTACCTCGATGATGGCAAACTGCTCGGACGATTGAACATGGTAATGACCCGCGTTCGACTTCCGCAATTGTCGGACGTAGTGCTCGAATTTCTGCCGGACGCGAGACGTCAGGTACAACTCCGTAAAGGCGAACTGCTGCAAGAGCCAACTTCAGGGGAGTCTCGATGAAATATGGAATGAATTTGTTACTCTGGACCGGGGAATTGCACGACGGCATGATCCCCGTGCTCGAGATGCTGAAGCGAATGGGTTATGACGGCGTTGAACTCCCGATCTTTAATACGAGCCTCGACTACGAAAAGTGGGGAAAGCGGCTGAGCGACCTCGGTTTGGCCCGCACGGCCGTGACGGTGCGGTCGGGCGACGACAATCCCATTAGCCCCGAAGCCGGAATTCGCGCCAAAGGAGTCGAGGGGACTAAGCGAGTCTTGGACTGCTGCGCCGCTGTGGGTGCGACCACCTTAGTTGGACCGTATCACTCGGCCTTGGGTGTTTTCACCGGAGCAGGACGAACGGATGACGAGTGGAAATGGGGCGTGGATAGCATGCGGAAAGTCGCCGAGCACGCAGGGCAGGTAAGTGTGATATTAGGCGTCGAGCCGCTAAACCGTTTCGAGACCTACTTGCTCAACACGCATTCGGATGCCGCCCGGTTCTGTCGTGAAGTCGCACACCCCAGCTGCCGCATGATGTACGATACATTCCACTCGAATATCGAAGAAAAGTGTATTACTCGAGCGATCCACAGCTGTGCGGATATGCTCTGCCATGTGCACATATCGGAAAACGACCGAAGCACTCCCGGGCAAGGCAACGTTCGCTGGGCTGAAAACTTTGATGCGCTTAAGCAAGTTGGCTACAACGGTTGGATGATGGTCGAGGCGTTCGGTTTGGCGTTACCTGAACTAGCAGCCGCCACTAAAATTTGGCGACGAATGTACCAGAGCGAAGAGCAGTTGGCTGCCGACGCCCTGGCGTTCATGAGATCGCAAGTAGCAAAGCGGTGGTGAGGCCCCTCGTAGGACGGGCACTCCTGCCCGTCCACTGTCCTACGGAAAAAACGGGCAGGAGTGCCCATTCTACGAGGAAATACATGACACAAGTGCGGCGAGGAAGGGAAGCAACGTCGGACTCGCTGGGACTAGAGACGTTTCGGAAAGCCGCCACTGAGGTGAGTGCCACTGGCAGCCGCCGAAATAAGGTTCGCTTAAACTGACAACCGTCGTTCGGCGGCAAGCCAGTGCTGACCCGGCATCACGCCCGCTTCAAGCACTGGCTTGCCGCCGAAATAGCTTTAGTTGAAAATTAA
>JANNPR010000100.1:0-3453 GCA_031400345.1 Planctomycetota bacterium
GCTTCGGTCGCTGACGGAAGCGGGGGCGTGGCTACAGGTGACGGTTGATTCGTTGCTGGGCAACCACGGGTCAGCCCCACAGGAGTCGGGGGAGGCGATTTTGCGGGCGTACCCGGACGCGGTGTTGGCGACCGACGCTCACAACCTGCGGCGTTGCTCCGGGCTTTCCGCCGGATATATTTGGGTCCAAGAGCGATTGGGCGCGGAGCGGGTAGAGGTGTTGTGGGCACGGGTGGGTCAAGTGCTCGCCGCCATGGTACCAAAAGCCTAACTCAGGTTACGGAGTTGGCGGTGATTTTCGACTTTTTTCCGGTCTGAATCGCACGTAAGTCTAATCGCCATGGGACGAGAAGTCGCCGATCGCAATGTAGTGAAGACCTACTCTCTTGAAATGGCTCAAATCTGTGGGATGCTGCGAGCAACTCGGGCGAAGGAGTGCTCGCATGTTTTTGCGGCGGTGCGAACGTCGAAAAAATGGCAAACGACATACATATTGGGCTCTGGTCGAATCGTATCGGACGGCCAAGGGGTCTCGACAGCGCGTCGTGGCTTACCTCGGCGAGCTGAAGCGGAGCGAGCAGGATGGCTGGGCGAAACTTGGGGCCCATTTGGAGAAGGGGCAACAGTCACAACGGCCGCAACCGTCGTTGTTCGATCCACCATCTTCGATCGAGCCGGGGCGCGAAGAAGTGCCTTGGCCAACGGACGCGGCGATCCTGGTCCTTGCGCGGTTTTGTGAGCCAGCCAGTGAACTGCATATCGAAGAGAAATGGTATCCGCGCACAGCCTTGGAGGACTTACTAGGCATCGCACCGGAGAAGGTGCACACGGTGAAGACCATCATTGAGGCGCTGGAGAAGAAATACGGTACGCTGAATCGTGTGTGGGTCATGGATCGCGGCATGGTCAGCGAAGAGAACTTGAAGTTCATGCGCGAACGCAATCGGCAGTACAATCGTTGGCACTCCGAAGTCCATGTTGCGCAGGTTTGAACAGCATCTAACGGAACAGAATTGGACTCAGGCCCAGGACGGTGTTGAAGTGAAGCTGGTCCCCGCGCCAGAGGGCGACGAGACTTTTATCGTGGCCCGCAGCGCTGACCGCCGCGCGAAAGAACTGGCGATGCATGAGAAATTCACCACCCGGTTGGAAGCGGGGCTGAAGAAAATGCAGGCCGCGGCAGAAGCGGGACGACTGAAAGATCTAGCCGCTGCGGGCCAACGGCTCGGCCGGTTGAAAGAGCAGAACTGGCGCGCGTCGCACGCGTTCGAAGGGACGATCAAGAAGCGGACGACCCCGCGTGGCAAACAGGAACTCGAAATCACCTGGCAACGCAATGCGAAGTTCGGCGACTGGTGTCAACTGGCCGATGGCTGCTACTTGCTCCGCAGCAATCTGACGGATATCGACGCGCCCACGCTGTGGAAACGCTACATCCAACTAACCGAAGCCGAATGGGCCTTCCGCATCACGAAGGACGAGCTTTCAATTCGCCCGATCTGGCATCAGAAGGAAGAACGCGTGAAAGCTCACATTCTGGTCTGCTTTCTGGCGTATGCGATGTGGAAGACACTGGCCGGTTGGATGCGCGGCGCCGGCTTGGGTGACGCCCCGCGCACCTTGCTGTATGACCTGGCCAAGATCAAGAGCGGCGACATCGTACTTCCGGCTGAGACTCGGGAGGGCGTACAAAAAATCATCCGGCTACGCCATGTGACCGAACCCGACAAAGCTCAGTCAGTCCTGCTCCACCGAATCGGACTGACCCTTCCTCGACGCCTACGCAAATTCGACGAGATGGTACAAATGTAGTGAAGACTTTGACCCCAAATCGAACCCAAGTCCTTATTTGAACGCCTTGGAAGTGACCTAACAGCGTAACTTGGGCTAACACGTCTGCGTCAGAATGTGGATCAGTGACCCATTGCAAAACATGTGTGCATTCTTCGACCTTTCCAGGCGCCGCGGGCCTTTGACAATTGAAGCTGACGTATGGATTGACACGAACGACCTCGGGACAGGTTTCACCACTGAGCTAGATTAGGCAATTGCAGCGATGGTGAAGGATATTGCATCGGAGCGTTTGGATTTTCGGGCTTTGAATTGAGCGATTAGCGCGATCTATTCCAATTCAATCTGGTGTTTTGTTGCCGCGAGACGCCTTACCAACTAGACTGCTGCGGCCCTAGATTCAAGTAGCCACCTATACATTGGCGCAACGCCTCGAGCTGGACTGCTTCCTCTATCGCCCAAAAGGATTGCGCATACCCATGCCTGTTCATTCGCGCCTTCGTCGCGCTTCGTTGCTAAGGGTTCTGCGGCAGTATCACAGGAAACGAGCGATTCGGAAGGGCCCTAAGCGGTTCACGCCACTCTCGATGGAGTTCCTGGAAGATCGCCGCCTACTTGATGGTTCCAATCTGTTCGACCCAGCGTACGGTCACGCGGGCGATTCGTTGGCGTCTAGTCGGGAGATCCAAGCCGATTATGCGGAAGGGGAAGCAAGGGCCGATGGCTTCCGATTCGTGCGCACCGGGGATATTTTGTCGGTTGGCTTGAAGTCGATTACTCCGGGCAGCTCATTTGCACTCACTTCCATCGACTTTGTCATGCCCGACGGCCCCGCAGAGTCAATCAGCTTGACGAATCTGACGTCTAATCTCTCCGGGCCAATTCACGGTGCGCGTCTTTCTCCGGCTGGTTCAATCCAGGTATTAGCATACTTCGGCGAAAACTTGGCGGGCCAAATCGTACCTGCGGAGGTACTCGGCGAGTCTGCCTTTGCGTCATCCGGGAAGCTGTATTTTGCCCCTGGAACAGGTAATTGTTTCTCGCGGGTCGGCGTCGAATGCACGATACCAGGTGACGTTGCACCGGAAGCTCGCGGTTTTCAGGGCGCGTTAATGCTGCACTATACGGTCGATAGCCAACCGCGCACGCTATCCATCGATGTGGACGCTGGATACACGACGGATGGTCAGAGTTCGATCGGTACTGACTGCGCAAACAAGGTCAACACGTTACAGATCCAACAGCGATTAAATTATTTGGGCTTTCCTGGCGCAGACGCCAAGCCGCTTATCATCGGCGCCGATTTAGCAACGCGCTGTGACATTCCGGTGAAAATCATAAATGGGCAGATTGTTGAACTGAATGGGACAGCGACCAACACGCACTGGGCCATAGGGTTGTTTAATGCTGTTAACAATAATACCTCCCTCGGAGACTGCAGAAATTTCAATAACCCTGCAACCCCCACACAAGATTGCGGTATCCCCGGAGAACTAAACCCCTGGCTGAACCCAAACCATTCGAACAGAAATATCCTGTTTCCTAATCGTTCGCTTGAAAAATCAGGAGGGTCGGAAGAATCAGCCGTACAGATGATAAACGCGCGCAATGCACCGCGTTGGCAGGAAGCTTCGAATGGATTATTGGGGTGGAAAAATAAGG
>JANNPR010000138.1:0-1781 GCA_031400345.1 Planctomycetota bacterium
ACTGCATGGTAACGAGCGACGAGTTTTATCTTAACTGCCGACTGCCGACTGCCGACTGCCGACTGCCGACTCCTACTATATTCCATGTTCCGCCAGCCAGCGTTCCGCGTCGAGCGCCGCCATACACCCAGTACCGGCGGAGGTGATGGCCTGGCGGTAATAGTCGTCGGCCACGTCACCGGCGGCAAAAATCCCTTCTACACTTGTCCAAGTTCGAAACGGCTTCGTCAGCTTGATATATCCCTTGTCATTCAGTTCCAGCTTCCCGTGCAAGAAATTCGTATTGGGCGAATGCCCAATGGCGAGGAACATACCGCTCGCCTCAATGCTGCGGACGCTCGAATCAACCGTGCTCGTCAGACGAACAGATGTCAGACCGTCTTTATCGTTCCCTTGCACTTCATCGACGACGCTGTTCCATGCCATTTGAATTTTCGGGTTACTTAGCGCTCGCTGCTGCATGATCTTGGAAGCGCGCATCTGGTCTCGCCGTTGGACCATGTGCACGGTAGACGCATACTTCGTGAGGTACGTTGCTTCTTCGACGGCCGAGTCTCCTCCGCCGACGACGACCATGGGTTTATTTCGAAAGCGCGGCAGAGCACCATCACACACAGCACAGGCACTGACACCGCGATTTTTGAACTTTTCTTCTGACGCGAGGCCTAAATAGTTCGCCCGCGCCCCGGTCGCTACGATGACTGCGTGAGTCGCTACAGCGGACCCTTGGCTGGGGATCACTTTGAGCGGCCGACTAGAAACATCAATGTCGACGATGTCGTCGCCGACTACTTGCGTGCCGAAATTCAATGCCTGTTGCTTGAGTAACTCCATTAATTCCGTGCCTTGTACGGCGTAGTGGGGAACGCCATCTTTGACATGTCCTACCGGTGCCGGCGGTAAGTTGAAGTGTCGGTCGGTGCTCACCGCACTTTCCACGAACGCACGTATATTTCCGGTTGGAAACCCAGGGTAATTTTCGACTTCTGTCGTATACGCCAGCTGCCCGAGCGGTATCATTTCGGGTTGAATCGTCCCCTCATAAACAATGGGTTTAAGATTGGCCCTGGCTGCGTAAATGGCGGCAGACCAGCCCGCCGGTCCGCTCCCGATAATCACTACGTGTTCGACCAATTCCAGGCCCTTTCGTGTTTCTAGCTCGGATGACAGAGTGCCCTATTATAAAATCGTGGCTAAATCGGTCTACCCGGCGAGCGAGTTGGCAGAGGGCAGTGTCGCAAAGGTGGGTCAAGCAAAGCGCCGACCTACCGCCACCGATCACGCGGCGGCGTTTTTGTTCCGTTGTTGATTGTTGTTTGACGTCTACTTCTCGTCGGAGCGACAAGCATTTACCCCACCGGGGTTTCGTCCACTAGCCCAAGGGTTGCCGCGTTAGCGGCTACCCTGGGTTTTAGGTCACACAACAACGCCAACCCCAACGGGGTTGCGGTCCTTACCGAATTGGCAGAACTGAAAATGGCTGTGCGAGGCGCGGCCACGCTGGCAAACATGGACAATCTTCTCGACGAGATTGACGAGAAGCGTACGTTGCTGCGCCAGGTCATACGAATGCGCGAAGCGAATCCGATGCTCGGGTTCAGAGGATGCCGATTGGGTCTGCTATTTCCCGAGGTGACACGGATGCAATGTCGCGCAATTTTCGAAGCGGCTTGCGAAGCACAGGATGAGAAAAAGAAAGTAGCGCTCGAGATCATGGTTCCGCTTGTCTCATTAAGTGAAGAACTGCGTCAGCAGGCCGAGCTGATTCACGAGGTCGCGCG
>JANNPR010000148.1:0-2393 GCA_031400345.1 Planctomycetota bacterium
TGCTGCTGGCTCGCCGGCTGGTCGAGGCGGGTGTGCGATTCTGCACCGTCCACTGGGAAACGGTCGATGGCTACAGTTGGGACTCGCACGTTCACAGCGACGACGTGCAAAAACATCTGATCCCCGGCCTGGACAACGCACTCGCCACGCTGATCGGCGATTTGGAACAGCGCGGGCTGTTGGACGAAACGCTTGTCGTCTGCTTGGGCGAAATGGGGCGCACACCCGCCGCCACCGACCGCTGGGGCCGCGGCCACTGGAGTACGCTGTTCCCCGCCGTGCTGGCCGGCGCGGGAATTCGCGGCGGAGTGCTCTACGGTGCGTCCGACAAAGACGCCGCATATCCAATCGACAAGCCCGTGAAACCGGAAGATTTGGCGGCGACGATTTACCATGCGCTCGGCATCGATCCGCACTTGCAGGTGCCGGACGCGCAAGGCCGGCCGGTGAATGTCGTGGAGGGGGGGCGAGCGTTGACGGAGTTGTTTACGGCGTAACGCGACAGAAGTTGGGGTGTGGAATGGGAAAATGCAAATTGCAAATTGCAAAATGAAGATTGGTGGTGGGCACGCGCGTCCTCGGAATCACGTTACATTTGCAATTTGCATTGCTCGCTTTCCAATTTGCATTGCTCACTTTGCATTTTTCATTTTTCATTTTTCATTTGGACCAACGCTCCGCTTGTCCCAGCCTACGTCTTTACAAGCACAATTTCCCGCTGCGCCGGTCGTCCTGTCACTATGGCTTGGTCGTCTGCAACATAGATGTTGACTTCACTCCTCACGCCGAACCGGCCTTCTAGATAGATTCCGGGTTCGATCGAGAAACATGAGTGTGGCAGAATGCGCCGTTCGTCGCGCGTTTCCAAATTGTCCATGTTGGCGCCATTTCCATGCGTAGTGGTATGGATCGAGTGTCCCGTGCGATGAATGAAGTGCTCGCCGTGACCGGCTCTAGCGATCACTCCACGAGCGGCGTCATCTACCTGCCACCCCAATATCGGTTTCCGTTCCCGGATCGACTGTTGAACGAATTGGATCGCTGCATCACGGGCTTGGCAAACAATCCCAAATACCTTTTGTATTTCCGCAGGAGGCTCGGAGCCTATGAAACCGGTCCAAGTCACGTCATAAAAGACCGACTGAGGAACATTTCGCTTTGCCCAAGTGTCGATCAGGACCCAGTCTCCTGGTCGCACGGGTGAGTTCCGTTCGGCCGTGGGGCCGTAATGGGGATTGGCACTATTGGCATTCACGGCCACGATGGGTGGATGATCTGAAATCAAACCAAGCTCACCGTAGCGGCGCCACATAAACTGCTGAATCTCGAATTCGTTGACATTTTGGTTGTTTCGTAATCGCTGGCCGATTTCTGCGAATGTCTCGTCGATCAACGGATCGATAGCGCGTGCTGCGGTATGGTGTGTAGCAAGTTGATCGGCTGTCCAAGTGGCTTCAAATTGAGCAACTAGATCTGCGGACGAAACTATGTCGATCCCCAACGAGCGAATGAATTCGACGGTCCCAGCGTCAACTCGCGACACATAGGGAATGGCATTATTTGGAGAGTATTGCATCGCCACTCGCTCCGCACCGGAAATGGCGTCCCGCAAATGCTCATGCAACTGCTGCCACGGCAAATACACGAGCTGCCGTCCAGGGAGCGCATCGAGAGCGCCTCGTTCAATGGCATGTACAATACGAGTCGGCTCGCCCTTAGCGGGCACAAAATAATACCAACGTCGAGTAAAGTGCCCCTGCGGATTCAAACCAAGAATGCTGTAGGACAACGGGTCGGAGCCGCGAAAGTCATAGAACAGCCAGCCATCCAATTTGGCTGTACGCAGCGCTTGTTGAATTGCGATCACATCCATAAGTTTACCCTCAAAGGGGTTCGTGATTGGGGGTGGGGCGTTCGGGATTCGGCGTTCGGGATTCGGGGTTCGGGGTTTAGGATTTGGGATTCAGTCTTGTCAGGAACCGAACGGATCGGTCGGATCCGACCGATCGGTCCGATTTCACGTTTCAGGCGCAAGCTATAGCTAGGTACATCCTGAAGCCTAAATCTAAGCCGAAATCTGCAGCGCGGCCACGCCCTTTCGCAACGCTCGTTCCTCGCAGCTTAGGGACGTGCCACCCCGAACCCTGAACCCTGAACGCCCACTACTGACCTCTTACCTCTGCCCTCTTACCTCTGACCTCTGACCACTTACCTCTGACCTCTGACCTCTGACCACTTACCTCTGCCCTCTGACCTCTTCCTCGGCCGGAGCGGCTGTTTGCTCGCTGAGTTCCGATCCGATCAAGATCTCATGCGCCGGGCACACGTCCGCAGAGTATAGATTAGACGATGAATCGATTGGGCCAGGATCCAGCCACAATCCCTGGTTATCT
>JANNPR010000179.1:0-2425 GCA_031400345.1 Planctomycetota bacterium
TTTGGCTCAACGATCTTACTTTGGCCCGTTATAGACCGAGTGCAGTTTGCACGATTTGAAGCTGCCGTCGCAGTTCACTATCCGGCGGCGAATCTGTGAGTCGGCGGATTTGATTCGGGACCGAATCAGGGTGCGACAGCCCAAGTTGCTTTGCCAGTTGGGCAAGCGTGACGTTCGTGGCCTTGCGGCTTAGATAAGCAAAGATGGCACGGGCAGGATTTCGACTGCCGGGAGCGGTTAGCGTATCGGGATTCACCTCCAGCACATCGCAAATCGTTTCAATGAGCTCTGTCATTGTGAGAGATGTTTTGCGACGACGCTTTTTGACTCGTGGGCGACGATGCTCCGGAGTAATTAAGGCCCAAACCTGATCCGCAAACTTGTCTGACCCAAGAATCCAACCATCAATCGCACTTTGAAACGGCGAAACCGGCCGGTTGGCAAGCCCTTGCTCGACATATTGCCGATAGCAATCCACGGGATCATTGCCACCAAATTCCCCTTGCCACGCATGGAGCAACGTGTCGTAATCTACCCACGGCACACGAGCATCAGGATTCAGATAGCCGGCGTACGTGGACCATTTCCATTGTTCGGGACGCGGAACAAGCACGGGCGTGGGATTCAGATGGGCATAGCGGCTGACCGACCAAAAATAGGTTTCGTCCTCCACCACAAACCCGTGAAATCGGCCTTGAAAGACATGCCCCGTGTAATCGTGCCGCGCGTTCCACCAGGATGCGTAACCACCCAGCAAGAATTGCATTCCGCGGGATAAATTCGGTTGCGGCGTGCGAAAGAAGAGATGGAAGTGGTTGGTCATCAGGACCGCCGCGAACATTTCCCAGTGGAATCTTTGAACGGTCGCACCAATGCGCTGGAAAAAGGTATCGCGGTCTAGATCGTCGACCACGATCGGTTGACGACGGTCGCCTCGACTGGTCACATGATAAATGGCTCCGGGGAATTGAACTCGCATCTGCCGCGACATAACTTGCCCCTCCCACTCATAATTACCGATACCCCCTCTTTATGTTTAGATGGGTAACGCGTGTCCCGACGACGTCACGCGCGCACCTTCCCACAAGTAACCCGCGATCAGTGAGCGCTTGTCATTTTTGAATTACTTTTCCGAATAATTTTGAAAAAAACGAAAAAACAAATAAACCAAGTTTGACCCCAGACTTCACCATCCATCTCCAACGCCTTCAGTTCCGCAAATGATCAAAGGGATCGGCGATGATTCGCGCACGTAGATTTCGTTCAGTGACTCACGAGACTCGTTCATAGAGTACGTAAGGTATGTCTTTGTTGCTCCATATTGCGCTGTAGCCCTCCACGTCCCAAAGTACGCGCACACCAGCGTCAGGATGATGGCGAGCGTTCGCAGGGAGAAGCGGGGACGGAAACGCATCAGTCGATTCCTGGGGATCATGTCGCAACTATAAGAATATTACCCACAGCAATATTGGTGCCCCAAGCGAAGTTGCCAGAACAATCAGGGTTATCACAAAGCCTTGCATCCACCCGCCCTTTCCCCAACGCAATGCTCCCCAAATACCAAAAATTGATGCTGTGAACAGCATTGCTCCCAGAAGCAGGCACATTCCTGAGATAGAATCGCTTTCAAATCGCCCCTGATGCCAAGCCCATGCGATCAGCGCAAATGAAGCGCTGAGACTAGTCATCGACAATAGCAAGTCTCGGGTACTCAGCTGCCACCGCTTCGCTTTGCCTTCCTCGTGCATCATGCCGCTATTGTATATTGCTCCCAGCAAACACTCGAACACAGCCGCGGAACGGACCCCACGAACGGCCTTGTGCACGAAGCAAAGGCTGAGAGTTCAAACCGTCCACGGCAAGGTACTGCGCGTAAAATGACATACCGAGGTAAATTTGCATCGGCCGTGCGCAGATCTCGCCAACACTGGGTACTTACTTGTGGACTTGTCATAGTTGCTTTTTGGATTGTCGGGCAAATTGCGCGAGATTCGACATGGCTCAGTGGCTTGTGCTTCTATATTCCTTCAGTGTTCATAGCGGCACTAATGATAGGCGCGTCTTTAGCATCCAGCGTGCGGCGTAGATGGAGAGTAGCGGGATGCGCAGTTTGTTTGGCCGCCCCGTCACTTAGTGTCACCATGTTCCTAGAGAATCATTGGTCCGTAAAATCAACAGACGCGATTCCAGCACAATTCAGGATCGTCCACTGGAACGTTCAGGGGCACCTGGCGCGATCTGGTGCTCAAAATGTGCTCCTTGAACATCGTGCCAATTTATATGTCTTATCTGAAATACCTGGAGCCGCATCCGTCGAAGCACTTTGTATCGCCCTCGGTCCGGAGTTCAAGGCCCTGGTTTTTGGCAATCTTGCGGTAATCGGCGACCGCTCAGTCCGGGCAGATGGCTGGTTGATCAATCGCAA